>CP121337.1:4115000-4415000 GCA_043554545.1 Marinoscillum sp.
GGTAAATCCACCAGTCTTGCTGAATGTGATAGTACCACAATGCTACGGCAGCGTGGATAGTGTACCTAATCAGACTTCCAAGAAAAACCTCTAAGGTTAGGATAAAGGTGCCTGTACCGTAAACCGACACAGGTAGTCAAGGAGAGAATCCTGAGGTGCTCGAGTGAATCATGGCTAAGGAACTAGGCAAAATAGCCCTGTAACTTCGGGAGAAGGGGCTCCACGACTTGTCGTGGACGCAGTGAAAAGACCCAGGCGACTGTTTATCAAAAACACATGGCTTTGCGAAATCGAAAGATGAAGTATAAGGCCTGACACCTGCCCGGTGCTGGAAGGTTAAGGGGGGACGTTATCCTTCGGGAGAAGCGTTGAACTGAAGCCCCAGTAAACGGCGGCCGTAACTATAACGGTCCTAAGGTAGCGAAATTCCTTGTCGGGTAAGTTCCGACCTGCACGAATGGTGTAACGATCTGGGTACTGTCTCGGCCATGAGCTCGGTGAAATTGTAGTAGCGGTGAAGATGCCGCTTACCCGCAACGGGACGAAAAGACCCCGTGCACCTTTACTATAGCTTCACATTGGTATTGGGTAAATAATGTGTAGGATAGGCGGGAGACTATGAAGCTGGTACGCTAGTGCTGGTGGAGTCGTTGGTGAAATACCGCCCTTTATTTATCTGATGCCTAATCCGTTTAACCACGGCGACAGTGTGTGGTGGGTAGTTTGACTGGGGTGGTCGCCTCCAAAAGAGTATCGGAGGCTTTCAAAGGTTCCCTCAGTACGCTTGGTAACCGTACGTGGAGTGCAATAGCATAAGGGAGCTTGACTGTGAGGCCTACAAGCCGAACAGGATGGAAACATGGATATAGTGATCCGGCGGTTCTGTATGGAAGGGCCGTCGCTCAAAGGATAAAAGGTACGCCGGGGATAACAGGCTGATCTCCCCCAAGAGCTCACATCGACGGGGAGGTTTGGCACCTCGATGTCGGCTCGTCACATCCTGGGGCTGGAGAAGGTCCCAAGGGTTGGGCTGTTCGCCCATTAAAGTGGCACGCGAGCTGGGTTCAGAACGTCGTGAGACAGTTCGGTCTCTATCTGTTGCGGGCGCAAGAAGCTTGAGTGGATCTGACCTTAGTACGAGAGGACCGGGTTGGACCAACCGCTGGTGTACCAGTTGTCTCGCCAGGGGCATTGCTGGGTAGCTATGTTGGGAAGGGATAAGCGCTGAAAGCATCTAAGCGCGAAACCCACCACAAGATGAGGCTTCTTTTAAGGGATGTTCTAGATCAGGACGTTGATAGGCTACAGGTCTAAAGGCAGTAATGTCATAGCTGAGTAGTACTAATTACCCATAAACTTTCCGATTGCATACTCGAATTATCAATGAATTTCAATTCCTAATGTCTCTGATTAAGCTTAAAGCTTCGTCAGATAATTATGATATCACACTCAAGAAGTGAGTAGTGATTAAAATATATATCCTCCTCAGTAAATTCCAGGAGGAAAGACTTTATGGTGATTATTGCGGTGGGGTCCACCTCTTCCCATTCCGAACAGAGAAGTTAAGCCCACCAGCGCCGATGGTACTGCAGTAATATGTGGGAGAGTAGGTCGTCGCCAGATTTTTATTACTAAGGGATGTTGTTTCATTACAGCATCCCTTTTTTTGTTTAATCCAATATTATCAAACGACCTACTCTACGAGTAGGACTAGGCGTCCCCGTCGTCGCCAGATTTTTATTACTAAGGGATGTTGTTTCATTACAGCATCCCTTTTTTTGTTTAATCCAATATTATCAGACAACCTACGCTACGAGTAGGGCTAGGCGTCCCCGTCGTCGCATGTCTGGAGAAGATACGCGTAGTTAGGACAGATTTTTATTGTATCCTTCATAGCTTTAGCGAAGAAGGATTTAAGTAAATACATCGGGTAATCCTAAGATAATTATGCGCCCGGGCGTTGGCTGTTTGCTATTTAAGATTTAATGCCAAACTCCCCTGTCCTATCCCCAAATTCTCTCATCAAAATTTGTATTGTAACAATCATTACATTCTATTTCCTCGTAATTTGCGTCCTTTGCACTCATAATCTAACTGCTTGATGAAATGGAAATAAATGAGTTTGAGCTACAAGTAATTAAACAAAGTAATGAAATGCCTGTACTGGTAGACTTCTGGGCTCCCTGGTGCGGTCCTTGCAAAGTCATAGGACCGGTATTGGAAGAATTATCACAGGAAGCTAACGGAAAGTGGAAACTGGTCAAGGTGAACGTGGATGAAAGTCAGGAGTTATCAGGAAAATATGGGATAAGAGGTATTCCGAATATGAAACTATTTGTTGATGGAGAAGTAGTGGCTGAGCAGACAGGAGCCCTTCCCAAGCATGAAATGCAGAAGTGGTTAGAATCACAAATACCAGATCCAAGGCAATTGGCACTCAGCGCAATCACGCAACGACTTAAAAGTGGTGATACAGCTGCCCTAGAGGAATTGAAGTCGTTTGTAACAGAAAACAAAGACCTGGATGAAGCCAAACTGATTCTGGCAGAACATAGTGTCATTGATGATCCTCAACTCGCAAATAAACTGTTAAATGAAATTGCTCGAAAAGAACTATTTGTAGATCGATTAGCTGCTGTAAACGATCTTTCAGAATTGATGACATCCACCTTTGAGAAGCATGGAGGTGTCAGTGAAAAACTGGCAAATGCCCAGGTGTCTTTGAAGAAGGGCGACATGAAAGATGCACTTGAAAACATCATCGATTCCGTAGTAATCGACAAATATTTCAATCAGGATCTTCCAAGAAGAAGTGGAATAGCCTTATTTAATATGCTAGGCCAGGACCATGAAATCACCCGAAGTCTACGGAGGAAGTTTGATATGTCTTTGTATTAATAATGTTGATGAGAAACTATGGTACGGAAGAGTCTTCCGTTGAAACTAATTCTATTCCTTGCTCAACTTCATCATTTCTACTCCTGCAAGAAAAAGTGCGCCGAATAAATGATCATCTGATTCATTAATTGGGTTGTTATAGTAATAGGAAGGCGAAGTACTTCCAGAAACCTGACTTGTTACGTTGCTTATGCTACCATCGGAATTTTGCATGGATAAAATTCCCCGCCAACCCGCAGTGGCTACGTCTCGGTATTCCTGAGCTAAAAACCCTTCGTTAATTCCTTTGGCTATGGCATAAACCATATAGGTAGAACCTGAAGTCTCTTCGAAGCAATCAGTCCGATTTACCAGATGTCTCCACAAACCTGATTTTGTTTGATAGGAGGTCACTCCAATAATCAACTTCCTATACACGTTCAGTACATCATCATATCCGGGGTGGTCAATGGGCATCGCAGAAAGTATATTAGCAATTCCGATTGCAGCCCAACCGCTTCCTCTCAGCCATTTGATATTATTGGTGACTCCCAGGTGTGGATAATAATACTGACTATACAGACCAGTCAAGGGGTCATAAAAAAGACTATCCGTCTCTAAGACTTGCTTTACGCAATAATCAAAATATACTGACTCACCCTTTAATCTTCCCATTCGAGCCATAAAGACTCCTTTAGTGTAAATCTGATCTACATTTTTTTTCCCTGGTTTGTTCTTTGATGAATTTGCTTCATTTTTTTCCAGATCAAAAAAATAGTTAGCCACCTGATTTAGATAATTCATATAATCGGCAGGTATTTCTTCTGATTGGTAAATGTTTAGTAGGGTGGCAGTAAGTGCCCCATCATTCCATACTCCTTCAAATCGCGAGAAATTTTTCAACCCCAAAATGGTATGCCCTTCTGCTTTTACTTTCTCATAATAGCTCTTATTATCAAAAAAGAAGTTAAATGCCTTTTTAGTGAAATCAACATAATCCTTTTCGTCTACCCTTTTACCCAATTCAAACAACCCCTCATAAGCCAAGGCACTGGTATATTTCCAATGTAAATATTCAGACTCAATTTCAAGATTTTCTTTGATTGGCAAACCATTGGTAGAAGTAAACTTTTGATTCGTCTCTCTATCTCTAAATTCAAATGATGATTTTTCAACAATTTTGTCGGCATAGGGTCGAAGGAACTCATCTATAACTTGAGATTGGCAGGTGAACGCCATGCCTATTAAGCCTGATACAAAAATTGACAAGCATACTTTCATTACCATTGGGAATTAATCATTCACTAAATTTAAACTAATTCTTGCTGTTTCCACACAGAGATAATCTGCACGCTAACAAATGAGGTAATGGAAACGTTTATTCACTACTTTTTACATTTAGTATTCCCTCTATTTATTGCCCGCTGGTTCTTTGGAGCCGACTGGAAAAGGGTATATCTAATTCTTCTTGCAACCATGTTGGTAGACTTGGACCATTTGCTTGCAGACCCAGTTTTTCAACCCGACAGATGTAGTATCAATTTTCACCCATTACATTCCTACTATGCCATGGTAGTGTACATCCTACTGCTTTTTTTCCTCAAGCCATTTAATGTAATTGGAATCGGACTGCTCTTTCATATGCTCACTGATTTCATCGATTGCATGATGATGTAATTCAAATTGTGAAGTATGCTTTTGCGACTACTATAGCTTTATGATGACAACAACTTAGATATTGTCTAGAAGAAGAAACTAACGAGCGTACTTGATAGTGCGTCGCACAGAAGAAACTTCCGCGCTAATTATGTTTCAGGTCCAAGCTGTCACTCGGCAACACCTCGCAGCTGAATGGAGGCA
This sequence comes from Marinoscillum sp., assembly GCA_043554545.1. Taxonomy (GTDB): domain Bacteria; phylum Bacteroidota; class Bacteroidia; order Cytophagales; family Cyclobacteriaceae; genus UBA7330. The sequence goes on from CP121337.1 coordinate 4,119,738, forward strand.
ACATGATCTAAATCATGGAGCAGAGCCACAAAAGTACTTGTAGAGATCAGTCATTCCTTCTAACTTAATCTCCATTCTAGCACTTCAATTACAAAGCCATGGAAATTAAACAGCTATTTTTTACAGCATCATTACTGGTCATCCTGTCTTGCTCGGCTCCGACCAGGGAGACCACCGGTGAAGAAAAGGTGGAAGAGAAAAGCTTGGTTACATACGTGGACCTGACCGATCCACTAGATGAGGTCATGATCAGGGAGGGCACTGATATTTTCACTGCTAAATGCGATCACTGTCATACGATAGATACAGCAGCATTTACCGTTCCCGCATTTGCTGGCATAACCAACCGAAGGTCACCCGAATGGATCATGAACATGATCATCAATGTGAATGAAATGCTGAAGCAGGATCCCGTAGCAGTAGAGCTTCTCCTAAGACACCAAAAGGTGATGCCTGATCCTGAACTAGGCGTAGCGGAAGCGAGGGCGGTAGTGGAATTCCTCCGATCCAATGACCTACAGCAACTGGGCGAAAAAGATCAGGCTGCAGAAAAATAGCAAGAGACACCTACTTGAAATGCACAGAAGTAACTTCCACGCCAGGGATGGCATGATGGGGTGCACCCTATTTTAGCTTTTCCGAAAGCCATTCAATATCATTGGAATCGGACTGCTCTTTCATATGCTTACTGATTTCATCGATTGCATCATGATGGAATTCAAATTCTAATTTTTTTATGACTAGTTTAGGTGTTGCGCAGAAGTAAATTCAAAGCTAACCGTAGTCCGCTTTGCTCTATAATTAACCTTAAACGCTATGAGAGCAAGGAAAGACCTTGTATTGGATTTAATATATGGAATACTGCTATCCATAATTTTATTGGTGCATCCCACCTCAAATTATATCAAATATGATGTGTTTACTATTGAATTATTTAAGAGTTTATGTGTAGTCGGCATAATTTTTATATGGCTCAGTTCAATAACCAAGGGGTTCAAAGTCAGCCCTTTTGTTGAAGTAATAAGCAAAAATCGCTTTGATGTGAACCAACTATTGGTGAATATTCGTGATTTGACATCGCCCAAAATAGCCGTGATAGCTTTTGTCTTTTCAGTAAAATTTATATTCAAAGGTGAATACTTCTTTGAAGAGATTGTATTGAGGTCTTTACAGGTGAGTATCTCAGTGATCTACCTCATGACCCTCTATATGATTCTAAATAATCTAAAGCAAGTGAAGAACATTCGATTGTGGTTATTAGCTGTGATTACTGCACCCTTTTTTGTTATCACTTATCTCAACGAGGAATTTAACCTTGGGGTAGTGAGCGCCTTAATTTTCCCCAATAACCTGATGGTACTTAGTAATACATTCACAATACTAAATATGTGCATTTATTTAGTTGGACTATTGGCTACCCTCTATGTGTTTTTTATTCTATTGAAAGCAGAATTTGCCTTGCTAAAAAGCATTGCTGGTAAGAATTAAATCTGATTAGCATGGTTGAGCCGTACGAAAATTACTTCCACACTGATGATGAGCTCCATGAAATAATTACAGCGTATCATTATTTATATAGATTTACCGGAAGAAATGTTATTTTCCACAATGGAGAAGCCATATGAGATTCATACTTCTTCTTTTTGTGACCACTGTCTCGGCACTGCTATTTTACATTTTGTTATTTGAAATATATACGCCCCTGGATCAGGGTAAGAATATGGCTCAAATTACTGCATTGTCTATTTACATTGCCCTCCTATTGTTATATGTTCCTCTGGTAATTAGAAATACTGATTTAAGTCCTAAACTTAAGTGGGTTTGGATTATTGGAATTGTTATTTTGAACTTCTTTGGAATGGTGGCATATATTTTATTTCACAGAGGTTTTATATCACAGTATTTTAAAAAGCCCAGGTTATTTTAATAACATTGTCGCTGGTCGCAGCATCTTCTTTTCTTTACAAGTGTACTCAAGTGGAATATGTAGGAAAAACCAAATTCTCTGAATAAGCACAGGAATGGGAACGTATTTAATTAAGTGCTATTAAGCTTTAGTCAAAATGGAAAAAGAAATAATAAAGAAAGTTTTACGTAGTTTACTTTATGTTATACTGATTGTGATCTATTCCAGGAATGTAAATTCTTTTGAGGATTTCATAGAAATAAAGAATCTGATTGGCCTAACATTATTTCTTATTGTATTAATTTTCTTCATAAAAGCTGATATAAAATTCTACAAGAAATTATTATCAGATAAGTAGGGTGTAGCTCCCTCCCGCCCTGAGGTTGGACAAACAAATAGGTCCAAGCGGATGCTTGAACCAATTTTTGTTTACATGCTTGCACTAGTGGGGGTTGAAGTTGCAAACTCCAACGAGTTTCGGTCATTCGAAAGAAAGTATTGCGCCAGTGAAATCCATTGATAATCAAAAAGTAGAGAATAGATGCACATAATGTTTTGTGATCATGTAGTATATTTAGGTGCAATAATAGGGTATAGACCAGAGGATGGTTGATACCCTATGTTGCGCCCCCGAAAAACGAAAATAAACTATGATAAAGATTCTTTTAGTTGTTTTGGCTTGTATTTCCTTCCTGTCATTGTTTGCTGAACAAAAAAGAGATGTAGAAAAGTTAAAAGTAGAGATAAATAAAAATGCTGAATTACTAGGGCTTGCTTATTTCATAGGTTTTGAAGGGGAAAACATTGAAAATGAAACTGTCGTCATTGAAGGAAAAGAAATACCCAAAAAAGAATGGCATAGCTACGGTTTTAGCATTTATAAAAAATATAAGTCCCATACTACCAGTGAAAATCTGGCTATTGCATTCTCAGTAGCTGATCATTTATGGCTAGACTATATCTTAAATTTGCTAGCGCAAGTTCACTCAGTCGCTCGGCTGCGCCGAGTGACGATTATCATCCCGGCCTCCGGCCATCAGTCCCCCGTCAATAAGTTTCAACGGTGAATCAAGCCCGGCACTACTGTATTTCCAAAATTGTTCATCTGTTACATACCCACTGACTACCGGGTTCATATGGATATATTCTCCCTTTTGTTCATAAATTTCGTTGTTGCTCAATTCAACAGGATGACTGGTCTTTTGCCAAACCATATTTTCTTTGTTCTGCCTGGTCATTTTCGCAAAGTATCCAAACAGATATTTGATCCAGTCTTTACGACTTTCTCCCGGTTCATTGATACATTTCAATATCTCTTTTGCTGTAAAGCTTTTAAAATCCCTTATGATATCCGGCAACTTACAGTCCAGGTGCTGTATGATCATATGAACATGACTGGGCATGATCACATATTCATGAACCCTTAAACCTTTATTTACCATGCAGTACTTAAGACTATCAATAATGATTTCACTATATCGCTCTCTGTAAATAGATCGATCCATCCAGTTATAGTAAAAGTGATAAAATAAGGATGATCCGTATTTGCTTTTCTTAGCTCAGACATCTAATAAAGATAAGATTTTATTTCCTATACCGGCCAAAGGCCTTCAATAATACAAGGTCACTCGGCGCAGCCGAGCGACTGGATGGTGATAAAGTGAAGTGCATTTTGATCTCCGATCCGATAGCTTGTTGCACCGTTTAGTTTCATTATTTTAATATAATAAAACTTCTGAAGTGGCTGCCTATCTCCGTCTAAAGAACTTATTGCAATTTGTTAATTATGATGTGGTCGGCTTTCTATTCGTTGAAGTTGCAAAATCCAACGAGCCTGAGCTATTCGTTGAGATCTTAATATTTACTTGCTAAATCGTGTGCCCCCTTTTTCATCTAAATAAACAGTAACACCAGTTCCTAAATCTGTTCCTGGAATGCCAACAGTGAAATGAACTGACAATTCAATACTATCTGATGTCACCCCTCTGAAAGAAGGGAAACGCAGAGTTCCATATGCCAACATTTCCTCTGTCAATAGATTCTCAAAATTCATTTTTGTTATGGTCCCTTCATACAATACCTGATCATTGCTACTCATTTTAAGCTTTGATGCAAACTCACTCAGTCGCTCGGCTGAGCCGAGTGACTTCAATCCTACTGGCCTCCGGCCAATAAACCATCTTCAAGTTTCAAAGGAGAATCATACCAGCACTGCTATATTTCCAAGCATGTTCATCCGTTACATAGCCGCTGGTAACAGGATTCATTCTAATATATTCAGCTTTCTGCTCATACTTTTCATTGCAATTCAATTCAATCGGATGGTTGGTCTTTTGCCAAACCATATTTTCTTTGTTCTGCTTTGTCGTTTTTGCAAAGTATCCAAACAGATATTTGATCCAGTCTTTACGACTTTCTCCCGGTTCATTGATACATTTCAATATCTCTTTTGCTGTAAAGCTTTTAACATCCCTTATGATATCCGGCAACTTACACTCAAGGTGCTGAATGATCATATGAACATGACTGGGCATGATTACGTACTCATAAATCCTTAGATCTTTGTTGATCATGCAGTATTTCAGACTATCAATAATGATTTCACTATATCGCTCTCTGTAAATAGATCGATCCATCCAGCTATAGTAAAAGTTACAAAATATGGATGATCCGTATTTGCTTTTCTTAGCTCAGACATTCAATAAAGATAAGATTTATTTCCTATACCGGCCAGTGGCCTGCAATAATGCAGGGTCACTCGGCGCAGCCGAGCGACTGGATGGGGCTGCTCTTAAATTTGACACATAGCCGGAGCAATCCATAGCAGTTCCTGGTAAAGTGCGTAGTTTTATGGAAAAATTCTACAGTTAGTGAAACAAGAATTTCACATATTTCTTTTTGTTCCAATAGTATGCAAAACTGTCACTTTCATTATAAAGAGATACTAAAATCCCATCATTTGGTATCCATTTTGTCTCTCCAATTGCTTCCCATTTACCTTTTTCCTCCAAGCTAATTATAATATCAATACTCCCTTTTAGTTGAAAAGAATCAACTATCTGGTAATTAAAGGAATCGGTCACAGTGAAAATAATTAGATCAATTTTTGAACCTTTTACTAACAATAGAGCATAATTATTCTTTTTATCACCATTAAAATCGCCCAAAACAAAATATGGTAAAGCTCCTCTCTCAACGTTGTGTTCCCATCCTTCAAAGTAGTCATTCAGATCAGGGATAGAATATTCGGCAAGTTCCTTTCCTATATAACTTTTAAGTGAATCAGAAATAATAGCATGATTTCCATTCTGAGGCAATGTACCCCCTTCAGCTTTTTCTATATTTTGTTTCTTTTCAACCTCATTTGTTCTAGATGCTTTTCTTCCTTCACAGTTGGTAAAGATGATCAAAAAATATATTAGAAAAATTAGATTAGATAATCGCCCCATTTTAGTGTGTATATGTTAAATGTCCATGATTATCATGTCCTCCGATTTGCTTTGCCCCAGGATATTTAATGATATTCTTATTGTTGAGTTTGAGGTTCCATCCTCGATTTTTATTCGAGATATAATTTTTCCCAAAACCCCATTGTTCGGCTGTTGAGAAGAACATCATATTATTCCAGTCATTAGACGTCTGGCTACTGGCATTCCCCCAAAAACTTTGATTATTATCATCCAAATACCTATAATCTATACTTTCACCTGAATATCCCCTGGGTCCTCCATGTGTTTGATGATCACCTCCCGGAGCTCCACCTGTTTCGTCAGACATGTCTCCAAAGTCAACTCTGAAATTACTATCATCTTGGTGCATTTCCGAAACTAGCCCGAAAAGAGCAGCAGCTGTCTTTGGTTTCAAATAATGATCCCCACCCTCATCTACTGTCCCATATCTACCGAATCCATCACCTGAGGCAGGAAATTGAACTAATCCAGCATCATTAATTGCTAATGAATGTGTTCCAATTATTTCATTATCATAGTAAATCCGATAAATATGACTTTCACTATTCTCAACTGCTATTTTGTTTATACTTTGATCATTTACATTAATATCAAACGTATCTAAGCCTAATAGATCGATAAATCTAACTGGATTGTTAGTTACCCAAGCATATGGAGATTCATGCTCTTTTATGATAGGATCTTGTTGCCACCACCTACCAAGTATAGGATCGTACATCCTAAAATCATAAGCATATATCCCAAATTCCTGTTGTTCCTCTTGTCCGTTGAACTTGTAATTCTGGTCCGTTGTCCCCGGCTTCGTATACGAGTTAAAGGTTAAGCCGAAAGGATAGTAATCACTGCTTTCCAGGATCGGGCTTTCACTGATGGCTATGTCGAGGTTGTCAAAATACACGTACTGTGAGCTGGTGCTTTCGTTGCTAACATAAATATACACATATCCGGCTTGCTGGATGATCAGGTCTTCAGCATTTAGCGTCCACTCCAGATTGGCACCCTCCGGCATCCCTACATATCCCTCCTGCCCGGTGAGGTTGTACTCACTGTCAAAAACCAGGAAATTAAGGTATGCGGCAGGATGGGTATCGCTGCCAGTACCTCCTATCGCGACAGCTCCTCCGGCAAAGCTGTTAAAAACGTCATAGAGCAATTGCTGCCCCTCAGTACCCCCGTTCAATCCTCCGTATGCGGTGGTCAACGCTCCTGCAAGGGTCGTCAATGGTGCACTGTTGGTGCCCCAGCCATTGGGATCTTCGCAGTAAGCCTTCACACTCATGTCGATGGTATCACCTTTAGAAACAGCTAATGCTAATCCAGGACCAATAGGCGAAGCACTATTAAGTCTCACAGCCTTACCACCAACAGGATAGGGAACTCTTGGCTCGAGGTTATAAAAATCCCGGGTCTCCTGGGCATTGTTGGCGTCCTCCATCGTAGCGAGGTAGCCACTTGTGTAGCTCCTGGTTGTGAAGGTGCTACGAACATTTCCCAGATGGTCTTTCAAGTGGTACTGGTAAACCATCTCAGCCTCAGGAACCACACGCCCCTCTTCATGCTGAATGAATTGTAGTTCTCTGTTCCCAGATCCCTGTGTCTCGTAAATGAATTCTCCCACATAATCGGTGGTCTTAAAGAGCGTATCGGACTGAAAAACACGCTGTCTTAGCTTTATCCCGGCGGCATCATAGGTGTACTCGATACTATCTCCCGGATCTTCCATATCCACCAGATACGGTAGGTTCAGATGGTTATAATATATGGTTTCAATTCCTTTGTTCAGGTCTTTAATCATATTTCCGTTGTCATCATACAGGTATTCATTGGCGACATCGGCACCGTCTTTGAATCCTGAAGCATGGCTGTTACCATCTTCCACCTTCCGCAGGCGGTTGGACTTTTCATTGTCTTCGTAGTTGTAAACAAGGTTATCAATGATGGCAGACCCTTTCCCCCTTCTGGTCAAAGATTCAATGTTACCATTTAGATCATAGTCAAGTCCAGAAACACTGTAACTATTGACTGACCCAAATGATCCGGTTGTCTTCTCATGGTGCTGTGCACTCAGCAATCGATTCATCGGATCATAGCCATAACTGTAGGCACGTTCCTGCACACCACTAACACCTTGCAGATCACTCCATGCCATGGCTGAAATGTTCCCATTGAAAGCCGAGGTATTGCCTAGCTCACCATTAACTTCATTATACATTAACTCAAATCCGAAGTAGTCAGTGTCATCGTCATTGTCACTGTCAACTATTAATGAAGCATTGTTCATCGAGGTCAACCAGCCACGGATATTGTAGCGGTAGTCAATAGATTGAGCAAACTCAGGGCTCTCCGTGGATTCATAGACCTTGATATTTCTATAGAAACCATTCGCATTTTTACTCCCACCATCATGGTCATTCGCAAAAATCAGGTAGGTCATCAATCCGGTGTAGTACTGTCCAATAGGAATTTCATAAGACTTCCATTCAGTACCCGTATAATTATCATAGTCTCTTATCCCCCATGTCTGGGTACCATATAGCTTAAATAATTTTCCCTGATCCAGACCATTGTGATTCGAAAGGCCTATGCCCTGGATTTCTCCCTGGATATCACTCCTGAATTCAAAGGAAATCACAGTACCAGGCTGAATATCATAATCAAAGGCCATTTTCTTCCAGGTATTACCTTCCCCTAATTTGAGTGTTCGGCTATCCTCAATACTCCAGGCATTTACATCTGCATCCTGGTTGCCACCATAGCCGCTGATATCTCCCGCAATAAATTCAACCTGCTCACCAACAATACTGTGCAAACCTTTATCTACCAGCTCTCCAAGCTCGTTGTATTCATTTGTGACCAAAGTCACTTCTTGTCCTGAATTCACCTGATGGTCTACAGTGAGCAATCGGTCAGCATGATCGTAGTCATAAGTCCTGGTAATAGCGGTCGATTGGGTGCCATCATTATGAACAGTTTTTGTTTTCAGCACCTTTCCGGTGAAATCATACAGGTTACTGGAGACATCCATCCCGCCGAGATGATTGGTCGAGACTACCTGGATTGGTCGGTAACGTTCATCATAGTATGTGACAGCATACGACCAGCTCCCATCAAGGATCTTGGCTTTGGTTGCAGTAACCTGTCCTTTAACACTGGTGTTTTCACTTTGCTCTGATGAATAACTAACATCATTAAAATAATGAGAGATAGAAGGATTTGAGTAATCGTAATCAGTACCCCACAACCAGGCCTGATCGGTAATAAAGTCATAGTTATCATAATAGGTTACTGTAAGGTAATCCATATAGAAAGAGACTTTGGGGAATGAGTTGTTGGTATAACCATGGACAACATTTCCTCTTTCCTCATACCATTCATCTGGATTGTTTTCAGCCTCAACATAAAATTGATTGACCGTATCCTGCATCTGAATTTGGCTAACGAAATAGTCATATTCATATATACCCGTCAGAATAGGCCTATTCAGGTGATCATACTTGGTGAAGGTCCATTCTTTTTTGCCAGATGCACGCTGATTGGCATCCTGCGTCACTACCAGCCGGTCCCTATTGTCATAGACCATATAAACCCATCCAGCTCCCGGCACTTTCTTTTCTACCATGCGCTTTCGTGCGTCATACTTATATTGAAATGCCAGCGCATCCAATTCATCGTTTTCCAATGAGTTGTTGCCCTCAAAGATCTTTGGTGGCAGCACAAATCGTAGGTTATTGAAGTCATCATATACGTAGTAGGTCATTGCCCAGGGATCTGTACCATCGCCGGTTTCTACTTTTTTCAATACCGTCCTTCCTAGCTTATCAGTATACTCAATGACCTGGTTACCTTCCTCATCTTCAGTCACCATCTTTTGGAGCTGGCCGGAACCATAATCAGTCGTAGACTCAGGCAGTCCGCTACCATTGATGGTCCATAGCTTCACCTCACCGGTCGCATTGGATTCATAGCCAAATCGAACCACATGATCAGAGGTGACCAGGGGATCAGGATCAGGTTGCCAGGCCGTTCCGGGTGCTCCCTGCTTCATAACCCGGTTTAAAGGTGAAGCTTCGAAGACTTTTACGCCATAAGGATAGTCATCATGAGCGACTTTTTCCGCATTGTGGTAAAAGTTATATTGTGCAGAGCTTTGGTGACTGATGGGATCCAGATCAGCAGCATTGGCCTGATACTCCCCCGTATTACCATTGACGTACGGCAGGAAATCAACGGGTGACCGACCATGGCCATCGTAAAGAATGGGCTGTACAATATCATTCATTTTTGGGGAAGCATTCCACACCACCTGCTGAATCGGTCGCCCCAGCCCGTCGAAATAATCTATTTTCATGCTTATTGCGTCCACATCTTCAGGGATATCTTCCAGATCCATCCCTGCTTTTTTGAATACAATGGTTTTGATGTGATTTTGGTCAAGGCTGCTATAATGCTTTTCTACTCTTAAGGAGCTGGAAAGATAGGTGGACCCTGAACTGGCTGTAACAGATACCTGATAATCTCCTGTTTGTGAAGCAGTATAGGTATTACTCGTGGCACCGGAAATATTCTGGGTATTTCTTTTCCATTGATAGGCGGAGTATCCGGAAGGAACGCTCAGCGTTACCGTTTCTCCTGTATAGAGTGTTGTTGGTCCGGATAGCTGTACCGTTGGATTAGCATCGACTGTAACTATCCTTGTGTCAGAGTCGGAACAACCAGAACCATTGGTGTATGAGTATGTGATGGTATGACTTCCAAATCCAGCTGTCGTCGGATTAAAGGTTGATCCAGAAACGCCAGGGCCTGACCATGTACCTCCTGCAGGCGTCCCTCCGGTGAGTGTGACAGAGTTTGTGAAGAATGTGGTGATATCAGGGCCTGCAGAGAGTGTGGGAAGGTCGTTGACTGAAACTGTTACCGTATTACTATAGTCTGTTCCACAACCATCAGTCACTCTTCTTCTATAGTTGATCGTGGTGGTTAGTATATTTGGATCATAACTCGCTGAGGTGCCATTGCTTACATTATTCCATGATGTTCCTCCATTCAGGCTAAACTGCCATTGATAAACATAGTTACCTTGTCCACCAGAGGGCGAAGATGAATCGTTTAGTAAGGTCGGATTATCTCCACTACAAATAGATTGATCACCCGAAATAGAGCCGCCATCCAAATCTGGTCGTACTGTTACTGTAACTACATTGGTATACTTAGGTCCGCATCCATCTATAATCACCCGGCGGTATTTTGTTGTCGATGTTAATACAGGGGGATCATATGTTGAAGAGTTTGTTCCGGAAATATTGGTCCACGTGCTTCCTCCATTTGTGCTATACTGCCATAGATAACTGTGATTTCCCTGTCCCCCACTGGCAGAGACAGAATTCACAAATGGTACCGGATTGTCACTATAGCATATGGTTTGATTATTGGAAATACTACCAGGGATTAAATCAGAATATACTGTCACTCGAACTATATTAGAATATTTTGTCTGACCACAGGAAATTACCCGACGGCGATAATCTTTTGTGGATGTCAATGGGCCAGGATTATAAGTGGTAGCTGTTGCACCACTGATATTAGACCAGCTACCTCCCGGACTGCTGTGTTGCCATTGGTAGGTATAGCCACCCTGTCCGTTGGAAGCTGATGAACTGCTGCCTAGCGTAGCAGGATCACCATTATAACAAACTGTCTGGGCATTGTTGATACTACCCGGAGATAACTGAGGCAAAACAGTCACCCTGATTGTATTGGTATATTTTGTCTGACCACAAGAAATGACTCTGCGGCGATAATCTTTGGTGGATGTCAGCACGCCTGGATTATAGGTCGTTGATGTAGCACCGCTAATGTTGGACCAGCTACCTCCCGGACTGCTGTATTGCCATTGGTAGGTATAGCCATCCTGTCCGTTGGAGGCCGATGAACTACTACCCAGTGTAGAAGGATTTCCACTATAACAAATTGTCTGGGCATTGTTGATACTCCCGGCAGATAACTGTGGCAAAACCGTCACCCTTATTGTACTAGTGTATTTCGTCTGTCCGCAAGAAATTACCCGGCGGCGATAATCTTTGGTGGATGTCAATACTCCTGGATTATATGTCGTAGTCGTTGCCCCGCTAATGTTGGACCAGCTACCTCCAGGACTACTATGTTGCCATTGGTAGGTGTAGCCACCCTGTCCGTTGGAGGCCGATGAACTACTACCCAGTGTAGAAGGATTTCCATCATAACAAATTGTCTGGGCATTGTTGATACTCCCAGCAGATAACTGTGGCAAAACCGTCACCCTTATTGTATTAGTGTATTTCGTCTGTCCGCAAGAAATTACCCGACGGCGATAATCTTTGGTGGATGTTAATAATCCAGGATTATAGGTCGTAGACGTTGCCCCACTTATGTTGGACCAGCTACCTCCAGGACTACTATGTTGCCATTGGTAGGTGTAGCCACCTTGTCCATTAGAAGCTGATGAACTACTACCAAGTGTAGAAGGATCTCCATTATAGCAAACAGTCTGGGCATTGTTGATACTGCCAGGGGATAACTGAGGTAATACGGTTACTCTAACTACATTCGTATATTTGGTCTGACTGCAGGAGATCACACGCCTCCTATATTCCCTGGTAGATGTCAACACCCCCGGATTATAAGTGGTAGCTGTTGCACCACTGATGTTGGACCAGCCGCCTCCCAGGCTTCTGTGTTGCCATTGGTAGGTATAGCCCCCAACCCCATTTGATGCTGAAGCACTGTTGCCCAAAGCTGAAGGATTTCCATTGTAACAGATGGTCTGTGCATTGTTAATACTTCCGGGAGCAAGTGGATTATTCAGCTCATTTACCGTAGCACTACCGGTCATCGTTCTGGTACAATTATTATTACTGGTGGCCAAAACTGTATAAGTACCTTCCACCGTTTGGTTTCCAAAACTGATCGCACTACCTGTACCTGCTGAGCTTGCTACAACAGTACCTCCTCTTTTGAGTTGATAAGTTGTATTAGATTGAGAATCATTTAATCCAATCGCCACACCATTTCCGCCATAACAATAATTACCACCCCCTGTAACACTGTAAAGGGCAGGCTTTGGAAAAACCGTAACAGTAATTGGCTTCCTTGTAGTCACCGTATAGCTACATCCTTTGGAATCCTTTAAGGTTCCCCCAACATAGAAAGTCTTATTTCCACTGGTGGTTTCACTGTATGTAACGGTAGGTTGATAATTATTTCCAGTATGAAGCAGAGAACCTGAAGTGGGATGATCGTACCATTTGTACAGGCTACCAGCTGCACCACCACTTGCATCTAAACTGAAGGTTGCACTTCCATCACACTTGTCACTGTCAAATGTATCTACATAAAGTGTGGGAATAGAGTTAGCTACATAGGTGCCAGTAACTTTTACCCTGGGACTTTCGCAGCCATTTAGATAGGTACTCACCCAGAAACTCGATGAGCTTGTGACTGTATATGAAGTAATTAATGTGTAATTGTCAGCATACTCGATTGTTGGGGTTACATATGATGTTCCAGTGGATGAAGTATACCACCTGTGGCTTGCCCCTGTGATAACCTGGCCAGTTAGAGGGTCGGTGATTGCCTGCAATTTGATGTTGTTTGTACCACATCCATTGGATGCATCAGAAGTTTCCACAGCTGGGGCAGGGTCTGTAATAGTTACATATCTCTTCCCAGATCCTGAACTCCATTGACCACTGCCGTTCCTTGCTCTGATATAGTAATAACCTGTCCCCTCATTGGCAGTATATGTACTTCCCGATCCTTTAGACGTGGAAGTGCCATTGGAGTTTTTGCCCTGCCAATACCAGGTCACCCCACTTGGTGGACTACCACTTCTGGATAAAGTAGCCTGACCTGCACATGTGCCGGGAGAGCTGATCGTTGGATTAGGTGGCTTTGATGGTCCGGTTCCCGCAACGCTAACTGACAGACTTCCATAATAATAATCATAATAGGTTTCCGCATCATAATACAAAGTCTGCGTGCCTGCATTCGTCCATTTGACCGTAGCATAAGTCTCTCCAGAAGTTGTGACCTGACCTGTATATGCACCCCAAAAATAAAAATTGACTGAACCTGGTGGACTTGCATAGTAGTTATAATACATGTTCTGAGTGACGGAAGTTGGTCCACTTATTGTCACTTCTTGGCCATGAACATAATAATTACATAATAATATTATAAATAGCGGAATAATTACTCTGAGTGTATAAACCCTTCTTTTGCTAATTTTTCGCAGTAGTTGTTTCATGATATTAACCGGTTTTAGCTACGGATTTTATTTAAATACCATCTTCGAAACAACCTGTTAGCAGTCTGATTTCCACCTACATTCAGCACCATAAAAGATTGGTTAATCTTCTCGATTCTCTGTTCGATTAGATTACCATCCAATATAATGTGTAAACTTTCTTCATCATTTTGAAGCTTCCATGTGCCTGTTACCTCTCTTCCATCTCTTACTACAAGTACATAAGTGCCATCACTTTGGAATTCCATCTTTCTTTGACTGAAAGAATTCCTGATCATTGATTTCCTCTCCTGTTTTAAAGTGTCATAAAATCCTTTACTTGAACGATCAATCTGGGATATGCTTTGATCATAATCCAGCTGCCAGGTACCAATGAGAAACTTCTCTATCTTATTTGCATTTTGGGCAAGGATTGGAGAATGGGATAATACCAGTATAAATAGCGCTGGTATGAAGGTCCTTGTGATTGGTGGAAGGTGGAAGAGTGATTTCATAGCTTAATTCTTAAAGGTTAGGTTAGTTCAGTTCATTATTCTTCACTGTAGTGATATGCTGTTTTAGTGATTGGATTGCCTTCAAAGTCCGAGACCATGGTAAGCCTTCCCAATTCATCGTATGTATAATAAGTGGTCTGACCATTCGGATCAGTCTGGCTGGTCATGCCAACTAGGGGATCGTAGGTATAGGTCGTGAATATAGAATTTGCCAGGCTTGGTTCATTTCTTAAATACATATTGAAATCACTCCAGACTGATTTCAAATTCCCTTGCTCATCATTCATTTTGCCTATCAAATCAGTCATTAATTCATCTATTGACGCATATCCGCTCATTTGTCCAATTGCAGAACTTACTGCTGATTGGAGAACCAAATAGCTAACATTTTGACCTTCGATGATTGGATAAGTTTTATCAAATGCCCAGATGTAAGAAGTAGATATATCATTTGAAGGTGAATATTCCACCATTTGTTGGCTCACTGATTCATATATACTGTTAATTCTTTTGGTATAATTAAGAGGCACATATATATTCTCATCATGTGTTGGAGGACTGATTAAACTATTACTCTCATAACTATAGCTTTCATACGGCTTACCAAAATCATTATATTTTGAAACGATACCGTTTGAAAAATTACCATTGATTACAGTCTCCACTTTTATGGGAAGTCCAATTATATTTTTAGCGGCAAGAGTTGAGATATTTTCTAATCCAGTATTGTAATCTAGCGGGTAATAATAGTGCTTACTTCTTATGGTATTTCCTAATCCATCATCGAACCTTTCATCAGAAATCTGTACATGATCTGGAGAATTGTAGTCGTAATAGGTGATTGTTTCTACCGGATTTAAACCTTGTAAATCATATTGAATTACTTTACGGCTTTTTAATTGAGACCAATTTCCTGGTACAACGTATTTGACAAAGTGGGATTCCTTAAATATGTACGATGCCAGTGGAATAAATTTATATCCAAACATTTGGTCTTTAACGTCTTCGTGATATTCAAAAGATTCCTTCATTTGAATTGTAGAATCTTCACTATAATATATTTTGGTTTTGAGTCTTCCCCGTCTCCATGATTGACTTACAGGTTCAGGGAAGGGAAAAGAATATGGAGAATAACCACCTCCTTCATGTTGAGGAAAAGGATACCCCGGAATTACGACGCCACGGATATACTGAGATCTCAAATGGTCATCATAAAACACTATTCCATCATAAACAAGGTCTGGATCATCCAAATCAGGATATCCGTTTGAATTATCATATATATAAACTATTCTTCCATTCCCGGTTTGATATTCAGTTACAGAATTATATTCTATGATTGAACCACTTTGCCCATTCAGGACAGCTTGCGGATTGGCACGTATTAAAATATATTTCCCCTCTTGATTATGAAATTCTGAGGGAAGACCAAATGCATTTAAAATACCAGTACTGGGTCCGTACCCACTAATAGGGCTCCAATAAACTTCAAATAAACTGTAATAATCATCCCACTTAGGATTAGTTAATTTTCCTGGTGCATAGGAATAATTGGTATTATTAATCTCTGTTCCATCATACGACACTATTTCTTTAATGCGCAAACCACCACATATGCCATTAGGAGTTGTTTGTGTTCGATTTGCTTCAAAATCAAAACTTGTATATCCCCCCGTCGGATATTGTATTTTTTCAAGGGTATTTGCTTTCATTGCCTCGCTATTGGAGTTTCTGTTAGCTCCATAGCTAAGGATGGGTGCCGCACTCTGATCATCTGATGCGGTATAAAAATCAAGACTCGGGTCAATTCTTATTGTTTTACCTTCAGGATTCCCTGGAAATATATGGTTATTGTTAGCATCATTAAAGTAACCCCAATGGTCTTGTGAAGCTGATAATCTGCAAGGCAACGTATAGGGATCATTTGTTGTAGGATCATTATCACCGTAGTATGAAAAAATATATGGGTTTCTCGACGCTGACTCATCACCTGAAAATTCTTGAAGTTCATCCAGTTTCAGTCTATAATTTAGATTGTCATACGTACTTGAATTATCGTGATACTTATGATCATTATTTGCTTCAAAATAGCTTGTAGATAATTTAAATACCTTATATGGAGAGCCGTTTCGGTCTTTGATGACAATTTTTTCCAATGCATATGCGGTATTAGTAATTCCTTTAAAATCTTGTCTACTATATTGTTTAGGGACAAACTCTATTGATCCATTTTCTGAGGTGATTTCAAGTAATCTAATTGACCTTGTTCCAGGAGAAATATCTGCAACCATATTAGGATCAGGAATAATTGGAGGATTGAGTGTATTTAAGGAAACTGTATATGATTCATGTCCCCTGATATAATTGTTAATTGTACCTTCACTTTGATAGTTAAAATCGATTCTATTTCCACTAGGGCTTTCAATACTTGATAAAAACCATGCACTGATTTTCCATTTAGCGTCAGTATAGTAATAGTTTTCTTCTATATCAGAAAACTCATACATAACACCCAGTTCATTCGTTATAACAAATTTTGATTTACTATTAGAAGACGCATATAGGTAATCAATCTTTATATCTGCATCTTGGAAGAGTACCACATTGCCATTCTCCTGCAAGTGGAACTTACCAGAAGTATTGCCGAAATTATAATAGAAAATATCAGGTTCATTATCGGTCTGATTGGTTTCAGCTGCTTGAAAGCTGATGCTATTATTGGCAGCGTATTCTGCAATCGATTCTTCCATTGGTTCAAAAAAATCAATATTAGTTCTAGTCGGTGCAAGGCTTCCATCCATCAATGGATATTCAGCTCTTCCTCTAACGACTCTGGTGATTACACCTCCTGCATTTAATGACCATCCAAGGCCAACCCATGATGCCAATTCATCTACTTTGATTCCCGATGCGTGGTATGAAAGTGAGATGTCAACTGATACGTCTTTTTCTGCCAATGAATAAATCGGGATATTAATATTTGGAACTCCAGTGTAGTGGCTTACCGGGATATCACCGTATTTTCCTAAGGAGTATGCATTTGGAGATTGAGGAATTAAATCACTAGCTATTTCAGGCTGACCTACAACCGTAAATCCACTAGTTATTATTAGCTGGATTGCAATCCATATGTTGTTTTTAATGTATCGCTTTTTAAATTTATTCTTCATAGCGGTCTTTTAATCAATCTTTAGAATAGCATTAATCGTTATTTTTTTGTCTATTGCTTACCTCAAACCCAAATCTCACCACCCACGGACCAGGATAGGCTGCTCGATCCTGATCATAAATGAAATTGTACTGGACAATGACCCTGCCCTTTACCTGTTTACCCAGGTCGAAGGTCTTTCCCACTCCGGCAAAAGCTCCGGGGACTACCATCCGGTCAGGCTTTTCAGAAGTGCCAGGTAAAGCAGGTTTATAGATACGCTCATATTCTGCATGAGCAAAAAAGCTTTTGATTACGAAATAGTCAGCAAAAAGTCGTCCCCCATAGGTATCAGAACTGAAGGACCGGTACCATCGCCTGTTACCTCCGAACTGAGATCTTATGACAAATTCCGAACCTACTGACCACTTCGTGTTGAACATGTAGGCAATCGATGGAGAAAAATCTATGTCGAAATACTTTCTCTGACTGATCCTGAGATTGCCACCTATTTTAAAGCGTTCCCAAAATGTGAGATGGTCCAAAGAAGTATGTTTTGTACCCTGCTCCAGGTGTGCTGAAGAAGGTAGGGAGAGGTATTTTCTCTTGTTTTTGGCAATCTGTTTATGTGCTTTGCTCAGAGTCTCATTGTTTTCAATCAATTCGCTTTGTGAAAGCTTTTCAAGATTGGATTTCAGGTTTTTGGTATCTCTGTACTTATTGAAATCAGCCTCGTAAGAAATAAGCTTCTGCTGTTCTTGTAAAAAGCTATTTTCCTGTTGAAATACTTCATTTACTTCATCAACAGACCTAGCATATAATTCCAGGTAACTTGAGAGTTGGTTTTGCAGGATACTGTCTCTTTTTGATTGGTTGAGAAAGGTGGAATCAAAAGAACTTTGTGCAATGGTTGAGCTATCGAATGGGACGTCGATCTTCGCAAGGGGATCGCCAAGGTAACTCTTTGTATACAGGTCTAGCACCACCTGACATGAGTCAATCAGGTCCTCATAAAGACTGATGGATTCGTCATGGTCCGCATCGAAAGCATCTGATTCCCGAAGTAATGAATCAACTGTTTGCTGATACTTGGCCTTTGATTCAGTCAACCTGGCGATGATAACCAGATCATCCACCGGAATATCAGCAAGATTCTCTGTCAAGGGAGAGAGCAGATCAGACAAAGAATCACGAGCCGAATGATATCTTGCAGTCTTTAATAGTATATCTAAAGAAGTTTTTTTGAGATCTTTTCTAACCTTGTTGAGCTCTTTGGCCTTATTCAACCAGGGGTTAGAATAGGATACAGAGGTCTTTATTTGTGCTTGTGAGATACTTACACTAATAATGTAAAGACATAGGGATGTCACCCAAATATTTAGCTGGTTATTCAATTTTAGGTCAAGCTGATTCCGTTATTAACGTTAATTATAAAATTGATAAAATAAAACTAATTACCTTAAAATATTATTTACTTAGTAACTAACTGAAGGTATAGCTTATAACAATAATTACTCGTTAAATTATTTTTGATGCTTCTGGAATATACCAATCGAAAAATAGACGTATCAAGTTCATAATCAACCATATATATCTGAAAAGCACTTGATCAAAAGCTGGTTCTTAATCAGCTAACTAAACTAATTAGTTTTGTTTATAACGGAAAGTAAAATTTAAAATATTTTACTCCTGTTGCTCCCTTGACTATGGTATATTCGATTCATGTCAGATACTCAGGTAGAAAATAATTCGGAAGAATTGTTTGTTTGTAAATGGAAGAAATTAACACGGAAGAAACTTCCGCGCTTATGACAGGATTTAGGGTGATAAGTAATTGAGGTAGGAGTTATTGAGTTATTTGGATATGGTTATTAGTTATGAAGAGGTCTTTTCAGAGTTTGAGTCAAAGTCAGCGTAAAGTTTTATGACAGGATCAAAGTAAGCGTACAGGTTTAAGTCAGAGTCAAGATAAAGGTTTGTATTAGCCTCGAGTCAGAGTTAGAGTTAGAGTCAAAGTCAGCGTTAACGTCAAGGTTTAAGTCAGCGTCAATGTCAGCGTCAGCGTCAGCGCTAGTATCACCACCCACTTTTATCCACTTCCTCATATACCTGCTGAATTCCTTCTCTCAAAGAGATCTTCGGCTTCCATCCCAGGGCATGAATCCTCGAACTGTCCATGAGCTTACGTGGCGTTCCATCAGGCTTTGTTTCATCGAAAACCAGCTCTCCCTCAAAACCAACAATCTCCTTGATTAGCAGGGCCAGCTCTTTGATGGATAAGTCTTCACCATAGCCTACATTGACAAAAAGCTTTTCATCGTAATTGTTCATCAGGAAGACCAAAGCCTCCGCCAGATCATCCACATGGAGAAACTCCCTCAGTGGCGATCCTGTGCCCCACACGGTGACCGTAGGTTCCTTATTGACCTTTGCCGCATGGAACTTGCGAATGAGCGCAGGGAGCACGTGAGAGTTATTCAGGTCATAGTTGTCATTGGGACCATACAGGTTCGTGGGCATGGCACTGATGTAGTTTTCCTGGTACTGGTCACGGTATCCTTCACACATCTTGATCCCTGCGATCTTGGCAATGGCGTAAGGTTCGTTGGTGGGTTCGAGTAAACCCGTAAGTAAACTCTCTTCTTTCAGTGGCTGAGGGGCCATTTTGGGGTAGATACAGGAACTACCCAGGAATAGCAATTTCTTTACTTTGTTTTCATGTGCGGCCTGAATCACATTGGCCTCCATGGCCAGGTTGTCATACAGGAAATCAGCCCGATAGGTATTGTTGGCATGGATGCCCCCCACTTTGGCTGCTGCCAGGAAAACATATTCCGGCTTTTCCTCCTTGAAAAAGTCATTGACCGCCTGCTGGTTTCGCAGGTCCAGTTCTTTGGAAGTTTTTAGCACCAGGTTGGTATATCCAAGCGCCTGCAGGTGTCTGACGACTGCAGATCCTACCATGCCCCGGTAGCCGGCGACAAATATTTTTGAGTTGTTATTCATTTATATCTACTTACTTTTCTTAGGGTTGGGATACACTAATTCCAATTCTGATAGTTCCATGAAATCATTAATATTCACCGTTGCTATTCTTGTTACCTTACTCTCAATTGCTATTGCGGCAATTTCAAAATTAAAGAATTCTCTTTTGTGCTCCTATGTCTTTGCGTCCCTTGCGAAACCCCTTAGCGTCTTTGCGGTTAAAATCACTCCACTCCAATATTGGTCTGATGACCACCATCTTGCAGGTATTTTTTCTTCTGGAAGAGCTTCATGTCCTCAGTCATCATGTCTTCAACCAGCGTTTTCAAGGTATGCTTCGGTTTCCAGCCAAGTTTTTCTTTTGCCTTGGTGGCATCTCCTATGAGCAACTCCACTTCCGTAGGCCTGAAATAAGCCGGGTCTACCTTCACGACTACACTACCTACTTCCAGCTGATATTCTCCGGAGCAGCTAACTACTTTACCAACCTCTTCCTGACCCTTACCTGCAAAACCCACTTCTATACCCACTTCAGCAAAAGCCATTTTAGCAAAGTCCCGAACCGCTGTGGTAACTCCCGTAGCAATTACAAAGTCTTCCGGTTTATCCTGCTGCAGCATCAGGTACATCGCCTCTACGTAGTCTTTGGCATGTCCCCAGTCACGCTTGGCATCCATGTTGCCCAGAAATAAGCAATCCTGCATACCCAGTGCGATACGTGATACCGCTCTTGTGATTTTCCTGGAAACAAAAGTTTCTCCACGGTTTGGAGACTCATGATTAAAGAGAATGCCATTACAGGCATACATATCATAGGCTTCCCGGTAATTTACTGTAATCCAGAAGCCATAAAGCTTGGCCACTCCATAAGGGGAGCGTGGATAGAAAGGTGTCTTCTCACTTTGAGGCACTTCCTGCACTAAACCATACAGTTCGGAGGTAGACGCCTGATAAATTCTTGTTTTTTTGGTAAGTCCCAGCAATCTTACTGCTTCCATAACCCTAAGAACTCCAACACCGTCTACATCTGCTGTATATTCCGGAGATTCAAAGCTCACCTTGACATGCGACATGGCCCCCAGGTTATAGATTTCATCCGGTTGCACTTCCTGGATAATCCGGGTAATGTTCATAGAATCTGTCAGGTCACCGTAATGTAAATGCAGCTTTACATTTTTGTCATGCGGGTCCTGGTAGAGGTGATCGATTCTATCTGTGTTTAAGGTAGATCCACGTCTCTTGATCCCGTGAACTTCGTATCCTTTATCTAGTAGGAGTTCGGCAAGGTAAGCGCCGTCCTGTCCGGTGATGCCTGTGATAAGTGCTTTTTTCATGTGATTCTGTTTCTTTGGTTTCAGGCTGAGCCCGAACCATTTTAATGAAGAGACAAAAATAGTAAAGTCTGCTTTCCGCCATCCCATTATTTAATTAGGTATATAGACAGGAAATCATTTTGTAAGCACCCCATTTTTAGAAAGGGTATCAAATTCCCAATATGTATAATAAAAAGCTAAAAATGTAAGGAGAAAAATCCCAGAAACATTCAGAATCTATCCTGGTCATACCATGGAAGATATTGGTAGCATAAAATAATTACTGAGCAGTTATCATCCAAATTTAATGTAATTAACGTTAATCACAGCTCTGGTTAGCGTCAAGGTCAGTGTTATAGTTATCGTCAGCGTCAGCGTTAAAGTCATTGTCAGCGTCTATTTTCAATATGTATTCTCACCCTCCAGGATAGAAACAATGGAGTTTCAGCTTGGAGATTTTCTCAACTACCCGAACTTTCGCTATTGGTAGTGTGTTGCAATAGTAGTATATTACGCTTGTAAAAAAGATAAATGAGTGATTTCCACATTTAATTGTAAGGAAACAGAAAAAATATGGAATGGTGATGTTTCAAAAAAATTTCCAAGGGAAATTCAACAGACAGCAAGGCGGAAACTGGTTCATATTCATTCAGCGTTTGATATTAATGACCTGAGAATGCCTCCAGGGAACCGTTTAGAAAAGCTGAAAGGCAATTATAAGGATTATCACAGCATTAGAATTAATCAACAATGGCGCATTGTTTTTATCTGGAATGAAGGCAATGCGCAGAAGGTGAAAATTGTAGACTATCATTGATATGGAGAAATTAAACAATGTACATCCCGGCGAAATTCTTCAACTAGACTTCCTGGAGCCCCTCTGCATTACAGCCTACGCATTGGCTAAAGCAATTGGTGTGGATCAAACGAGGATCAGTCAATTGACTAAAAGTAAGCGAAGTATTACTGCTGATACGGCTATAAGATTGTCCAGGTATTTCAATACCTCACCCGAATTTTGGCTAAATGCCCAAAGTCGTTATGACCTGGTCGAAGAAATGAATCATCCTGAAGATTACCAGGAAATCATACCCTTGGAATTGGCCTGAAAGGCGCTGAATATTTCATAAAAAGGGGTTTGGCCGATCCGACTGACGTCGCTCTTGGAGAGCAGAATTGCCCCCAAATTACTGAAATTAAGCAAAATTTAAGTCAGTGTCAAAGTTATCGTCAGTGTCAAAGTTATCGTCAGTGTCAGTGTTATCGTCAGCGTCAATTTTAATAAGCGTTCTCACTGCCCCCTCAAAATAGAATGATGGTAAGCACAATAATCTTAAAGTCAAGAAGCGACCCGACTATCGTCTGATCTTTGGAAACAGCATAAAACTTTTACCACAGAACCACTGAAACTAACCGAAGTCTAAGTCAGCGTTAAAGTCATTGTCAGCGTCTATTTTCAATACGCATTCTCACTACCCCTCAAAATAGAAACAATCGTAAGGAGAATAATTTTAAAATCGAGCACCAGACTCCAGTTCTTTACATAAAATCGATCCAGGCGTACGCGGCCACTGATATCACTAAATTTAACCGTTTCCCCTCGGTATCCCTTGGCTTGTGCCAGGCCGGTTATTCCTGGTTTGACAGCATGTCGTTGAATAAAACGATCAATTTTCTTTTTAAATTCCACATTATGCTTAACAGCATGGGGTCTTGGGCCTACCACTGACATATCTCCCAAAAATACGTTCAGAAACTGTGGTAATTCGTCAATACTCGTTTTTCTCAAAATATTACCAAGTTTAGTTATTCGGTCATCATTCTTAGTCGCTTGTTTTACCTTGGAATCATCATGTAACCTCATGGTTCTAAATTTCAATATCGAAAAAGGTCTGTCATTCAGGCCATTCCTTTTTTGAATAAAAAATACGGGACCTCGAGATTCAACTTTAATTAGCAAACCAATAAGTGGTATCAACCAGGAGAGAATAGTAACAACAATAATACCTGAAAATATGAGATCAAATGTTCTTTTAACAAAGCGATTTGCCGGACTGTCGAGGGGTATTGCACTAACATTAATGATAGGGATCTCCCCATACTTTTGAATCGATAAACTCTTATTTCCTAGTCGACTAAATTGAGACAAAATCTTAACCTTTATTAGGTTATTTTCAGCAAAATCTATCAATTTCTTAACTTCATTATCGTATAACCTGGGAAGAAAACAAAAAATTACATCTACCTTTTCTTCTATTGAGAAAGACTTGATGCTTTTTAAATCCCCAACAACTTGATCATTCTTATTCCTATCATTATCAAAATAACCCAAAAATTTATACCCTATACCAGGATTTTGCTTAAAGTAACCAACTAACTCCTCTGCCATTTCTCCATATCCTACAACGATGAAGCTTCTAAAATTATATCCCTTTGATCTGTAATAACGGATGAAATAGTGCCAGATGGACCTCCAACCAATGATAAAGAAAGTGAAAAATAGATATGTGAAAAATAAATGTTGCCTGGAATAGTAGAAGGGTTTGGCGGCAAACCAAAGCGCAAAGACAACGGATAAGTTGATAATAAGTGCTGTCAGCACCTTATTCAGGTGATCAAGCAGACGGCTTTCCCTATTTATCTCATGTAGCCTCGAAAAGTAGAAGATAAAGAACCAAACAACATTAAGAACTACTTGTAGAGTTGCGTAACTATCATTAAGGTAAATAAAATTACCAAATCGCAAATAATTAGCTAAATAGAAGCCAACATTTAATGCTCCTATATCGGCAAGCAGAAAAATAAGCGGGAATAATTTCGAGTAACGTCGGCTAGGCATATAGGTTGTTTAAACCTTGATTATCAATTGTTGTGCCAAAGTAAAATGAAATTTATCATTCATCCTCGATTAAAATCTAAAAGACACATCTATTAAACTTCAAAGCAGTACTCATAAATATAATCAATTAGTCTTTATTATAATAATGCGTTAATCGATGTTCATCCTTATGACTAAATATAAATAATTTTGTTCTTATTTCTTTCAGAATAAGCCTTGCTTATCACAATCAATATACCAGTCATTTAAAGCCTCTTCAAATGGATATTTATAATACTTTATTTGTTCCTTTAATTTAGCCCCTGAAACATTTGTGGAAGTCATCAGCTTTTTAACCCGATCAGGGTGAATGCCAATCTTTGCCAGCCCTATTAATTGGGCTGTTCTAGCAGCTATTTTCAGCATCAATGCAGGTAAAAGTATAGTTGGCGGCTTTACTCCCAACACTAAAGCAATGTTTCTTGCTATATCCTCTATAGAATAAGCGGGTTCATAAGCAAAATTATAGGTTGTGGTTTGAGCTTTTTGTTTTTGGAAGATTTCCCAGCTTTGATGCACAAGTTCCTTTACGTAAATACAGCCTTTGATTGTGTCCTTCCTGCCAGGATAGAAAAATACTCCTTTCATTAGTGCCTTTGCAAGTCGGGTGAAATTCCCATTCTCCCCCTTTCCAAAAACCACACCTGGTCTTAATATCATTAAACGATTCTTTGGGTTTCTCACTACCCATTCTTTATGAATATGTTCAGCTACTAATTTTGAAATACCATAGGGAGTGTTTGGTGTAGGTAGTGTTTCTTCTGTTTTTAAGTTTTCTGAAGCTCCATAGGGTGCAATCGAACTTGTAAATATGATATTATTAATCCCAAGCCGTTCAGCAAATTCACAGACATTTTCAGCACCCCGAATATTTGTTTCAAAATATTCATGATCAGGGTGCCCAGGAGTGGTGTGTACAGCGGCTAAATTAATTACAACATCATCTGAAGAAAATTTCCCATCAATTTCGATCAATTTTCTAACATCAATAAACTCACCGTTTCCTTCAATATCAAATAATCGAACATTCAAATTGCTATTCAAAGAATTTAAATAATCGAAAAAATGAGTACCTATAAATCCAGCCCCTCCAAATATCAAAATGTTCCTTTTACTCATTCTTCCAATAATTTCTATCCATTGACATTTTTTCATTAAACCAAGCTGGTAGAATCAAATGCATCAACCCAAGTTTATAACCAATGAATTTTAATCCTGTTCGGATAATAGAATTAAGCCCCCAAAAAAAACCTCCATACCTAAAGCAATATTTAAATTCTGAAACTGCGAATTTAGCACCTTCGCCAGAGACACTACCAAAATTTTCCAATAAGAATGGTTGTGATGAATGAAAAACACCAATATCAAAATAACGTTTGAACTCCTCTTTGAGTTTATAGTTGTGAGAATGAAATACCACCGCATCAGCCTCATAATAGGTTTTGTGTCCAGCGAGAATCATCTTAGCTGCTAAAAACATATCTTCTCCAAAAATTAGTCCTTCTGGAAATCCATCTAATTCTTTAAAGACTGACATTCTATACGCAGCAAATGAATTTGACATATACGCTGTTTTTAATCCCTTAGTGCTAATTTGTGACTTAGTATTAGTGTGTGACACATCTTTATAATTAAATAATCTTGAGTGCTTGGCAATAGGATCAGCCCATTCATGAGGTAATTGTCTACCACAAACAGCAGCCACTTTAGGGTCATTAAAAGGATGCAATATATTATGTATTACATGCTCATTTGCAGGAATTGCGTCTTGAGTGAGAAATATAATAAAATTGGGCTTGTATCCATTTTTCTCATAGAATTGAATTCCTAGATTTCTAGTTGCTCCATGATTAAACTCTTCATTTGGTATAGTTAATGTCTGGAAGTTCGCGTCATGAGATATTGCAACTGTATCATCACTTGAGCCCGAATCTATAATCAAAACTGAAAAATCAGACTTTTTTTGACCTTTTACCGCTCTGCTCCATTTCTCCCAATTTATACCTGCATTGTAGGTTGGACAAACTATAGCAATTTTATTATCTATCTTTTTGTGAGTACTCAAAGTCTTTGAACTTAAAATTATAATTCAAAAAATACATACGATAAAAATTATCGCAGATCTATTTCATTTCAAACTAGTTCGGAGTCAACTAAAGCATTTTGAAACTAATAGTGTAAGATACTTAGCATATAAGTCTTTTTTTAGTGTCTTTAATAAATCGGCCTATTCAAATACTTTTCGAATGACAACTGAGCCAAAATCCACTCAAGCATTTTCTAAAATAGATTCTAAGTTTATTTGAAATTCTTTCCAAGTGTATTTCTTCATTCTCTCGCGAGCATTGTTTATGCTATCTTTAATATTTATTTTATTGTTTTGTAATTCTTCAATCAACCGTCCAATCTCTTTGGGATCATTTGGGTCAACATATATAAATGAGTCACGACCATAAACATCATAAAAACACTTAATTTTGGACACAACTGATGTAGTACCATAACTCAATGCTTCAAATGGAGGAAACCCAAATCCTTCTTTGAGAGAGATATATATATTAGCTCTGGCATTTGTATACAACCAAGCAAGGTTTCTTTCAGTAAGTTTACTCAAAAATATTACATTTTTCTGGTGCCTCTTTTCAACTTTGTTAATCAACCCTCTTGAATAACTACTAAAATTGTGTACAACAATCAACACAATGTCTGGCATATTGACAAAAGTATCTATCAATATACCGACGTTTTTATGAGTATAAGATGCTCCAACCACCAAGAAAAAAGGTTTGTCACTCTTAAAATAACTTGGGCAACTCAGTTCTGATTGAATTTTATAATGGTCTACCCCATTATATAGCACTATAATTTTAACTTGTGGAAGCTCATACTCTTTAACCAACTCTTCCTTTGTAGCATTTGATATGCTGATAATTATCTTAGCCTTCCTTAACAACTTTTTAAGAATGGTCCTATAATAAATAGCTTGTGAAATTTTAACATTTGGATCTAGACCTATTAGATCATGAACAGTAACTATCTGATTTTTAAGAAATAAAGATCCATGTGGACTTACAGAATAAACCAAGTCATAGTTATTTGATTTAAAATGAAGGCAAAACATATTCCAAAAAATTCTATAAATGGATAAGGATCCTAAAGTAAATAACTTGTGAAAAATCGTATACTTCAAAACTCGAACGGGGATTGATGTATCAATCTTCGTAAAGGCTACAACCTTAAAAACTGCAGTTTTCCCTTGAAGGTTTTCCAATACCTTCAGTACTTGTAATGTATA
The DNA here is from genome assembly GCA_043554545.1 of Marinoscillum sp. Classification (GTDB taxonomy): domain Bacteria; phylum Bacteroidota; class Bacteroidia; order Cytophagales; family Cyclobacteriaceae; genus UBA7330. Next base: position 4,147,508 of record CP121337.1, read on the forward strand.
CACACCCAGTCCATTATTTGGTGAATTGTAAATTGTAGCATTTACTAAAATTTTCTTCATTTAGTTCTATTTAAGTTGCCCCATTGGTACATAACTACATGTTTCAAAAAATTATTTAATGGTTTGAATGCATCCAAGTAGACCTTTTACCCAAAAGGTAACCAAGAATTAATCCCCAAATTCCAAATTCTACCCCAGACACGATCAATCCATATATTATGAATATAAAAAGAAGAACATAGTTAACCCTTTCACCATTGTTGAAAAAAGAGTGAAATTTTTTGATAATTCTTAAATAAATAAAAGTGAAGCCTGGTATGCCAAATATTCCAATTATATAAAGGAAAAAGGAATCAACTGCGTGTGAATCTGATGTATATGTTCGATAACTAGCTTGACCAAATGATCCAAACCCTTTCCCGGTCAAGGGAATAATTGATGTATCAAATATTTCAAAAAATCTTGGCCATGCTTCAGTTAACCTAATAAAAAAAGAATAAGTCAACAGACCAAAAAGGGAGTCCAATTTAGGCAGCTCGTACTTAAAAAACATTGTTGATAATGGTAAAGTAATTGAAAAAATAAGAGCAAAATAGAAAGCTGCGACTTTAAGCCTTTTCGGGGTTAATAAAAAAAAGAAAGAGCATATTAGCGCTATTATCACACCTTTTGTCGTCGTAATCAAAATTCCTAATAGCATTAACAGTATATAGATCATCCAAATGAACAAACTCTTATTTCTAGAAATTATAATCACCCCAAATACAGCCAGATGGGATGCCGCTGCCCAAGAAATAACACTAAAACCAGCTGGTCTTTGTAATTCAAATTGATTCCAATCACGCGATCCTTCATTTTCTCTACCAAATGTCTCATAGGAAAAACCTTCCCACGGTAAGTCAAATCCCATATCTATTATTATTCCAAAGAACGCTAGAAAAAAGAGAAGTTTAATGACATTATAATTTGCCCCATTAAGATCAACATCCTCAGCTGATATATAACCAAAGACAAAGGGCAGTAGAGTGTATAACCCAAAAAACACACTCGTTTTATCATTCACAAAAAAAAGGCCGGTAATCAACCCTAAAAAAACAAGCCCTACTACTATAAAATAATCAATTCTAATCTCAAGTTTTTGAACAACTGGTAAAAGTTTTAGAATAATTACTACAATTAACAAAATTTTTGGTAGATAAATAAAATATGTAAATCCAACTGTAGATAATGCATATTTAATAACTCCCTCTAGCACCTGAAAAAATAAAAATACTATGAAGCATATCGATACCAAACGCTTCATTTGACTCTACTTATTATCTCTTTGAATTCCTCCTTTGTTATTGGCGCATCTGAAAATGAATCCATCTTAACTAGGTAACCAAAAATATAATTTTTTATGTCCGATAGTGAATAATCTGAAAATATTGCATTTCCGAAACACCTGATTGGAGTTCCACAAATGATTGACTGTATTCCAACCGTGGAATTAATTGTATAAACTCTGGTTGCCCCTAAAATTAGTTTAAATGTATTTTGTCTGCTTTCAATAATCCCGTGCTTTTTTAAAAACCTTTTAAACTGAATTTGTTTTAGTTTATCAGGTTCTGCAGGGTGCTGTTTCACTACTATTTTGTGATCTTTTGGGCATTCATTCAATATTTTTTCTAATGCATCTAAGTTATTAGTGGAACTATTTAATAAAACTTGAGTGTCAGTTGCGACCTGAAAAGGATAAAATACGTAATTACCATGAATTTCATCCTCTACCTTCCCTTTAAAAAATGAGGAATTTGAAATGAGTTTATTGATTATTGTTCTTAAGTGGTTAACCTTATTAAGTTGATGAACATAATGAGTTTGAATTGAAAATATTTCAAATAGCTTCTTCCAATTTATTTTTCTGATTCCCGATGATTGCGAGACCAAATGCACCTGTAAATTTTGTTTAATATAATTAGTTCTCCACTCATCAAAGTCTTTAGTAGTATTAGTGTCAAATTTCTTAATTAAATTAGGATTTTTACCCAATAATGATGCTGAATTTACTCCTTGTGAATCAGCAATCATTCTTCCTCTAAAATTTGAGTTCTCAAAATATATTCTCTTTATTTTATGCTCAATAGCATATTTCGTTAAGATTTTATCTGGGAATCTAGATCCATTCCAAATAAAAAATGAGGTAAAATTATACTTACTATTTAATTGTTCAATTAAAACATCTAGTGAGGTGGCATATTCATCAAACTTATTTTTGCATTTATACCCCATGGCATACTCTAGGCTTGAAAACATTTCCTCGTCAAAAACCTCAAAAGATTCTTTTTTAACTTTTTTTATATGATATAATGGGACATCTTTTTGCTTTATTGACAACCTGTCAGTAATTACAATAATATGGCCTCCATTTTCAGAAATGATTTTATTAAACCTACTAAAAAAAATGTACCTCTCTAGATCGAAAGCATAAGCTAAAATGGTTTCCATTAACTATTTGCAATTTGATATATATCCTCAAAAAATGTTTTTCTTTGTTGAGCCTTATTCGCTAATTCTTTATGCAAATTATGCTTAAACTCTACCCTACTATCTTCAATTTTTTTCATTAATGCACTAACTTTCAATAACAAATCTTCATCCTCTATTGCTACATTAAAATCTTCTAACCCAAACATCATTAATGCACCTCGATTTTTATGCAAGTAATAATCCTTATATGATATAGATATAACAGGAACAATCTCACCAATTGCAAAAATTATTGGATGATGCTTCATCGTAATACAAACACTGCTTCCTGATATCAAACCACGAATTTCCCTGAAATCATACTCATGCTTAAAATAGTGAACTTGGCTACTATTAACAGAATTTAATAAATCATTTATTCCCTCCTCATCTGATGGTGTCATAGATAGTAAAACAATATCTCTATTGAAATTCTTTAATAATAATTTCAAAATTTGTACATTCTTATTAAGAATTATCAATTTATCTTCATTAGTTTCACAACCCCAGTAATGAAAGTGATAAGTTATGTATTCCTTTCCTTGAATAGTTTGATCTAGATTCACCTTTTTTGCACAAAAAAGTGCATCATCACATATCACACGAATTAAGTTTTCTTTTAATCCAATCTCCAACAAAGCTTGCTTGGAATCATTAGGGTCCCTAACTGAAATTAGATCAATAGACCTAAAAAAAAGTCTGGCAAACCATTTATTAAAAGGTGTACCCCAAACACCGATTGTTTGTCCTGACAAAAAAACCTTCTTCTTAAATACCTTTGCTAATTGAATAAAAACTCCCCCATCCCATAATCTGGAAAGTGTACTTCCAGTGAGGTAACCTCCTCCTTCAAAAAACACAAAATCACATTTCCTTATTTCATTTAATAAAGAAATACGCTCAGCTCTAATGAACAAGGGTGGAATATTACTTCTTATCAAGTATGCATTCAATAAAATTAATATAGATCTCCATAAAAAGAACATCTTATAGATCCAATTACCAATTTTATAGATAATTGACTTATTATTTGCTATTTTTATATCATACAACTTTGATTTCCCATGATCATAGAATGCAATTCTCGGGGCATCATAAACTTGATATCCTGGGTGTTCCTCAGTTGTATAGCTTGGATTTGGAGTCAAAATTTTGATTGTGTGATTTGAAAATTTTGATTTCAGATCAACTAAATCTGCACTTAGTTGTGCTTCATCCCCCACATTTCCGTAACCATACCCCCCCAAAATCAGGATAGTAGGCTTGGGCTGCAATCTTTTAGAGAAATTCATCTTCTTATTATGTTATTTACGCTTAAATAAATGGTTTTGAGCAACTCTTTAGAAATAATTATTCCAATCAATAACTCGAAAGTCTCAATTATGAACATAGAATTCCTTCCATCAAAATAAAAATGAAGAGATCCAAAAACTGAAAATAATATACAATAAACCATAATTTTTGACCAGGGAACCTCCAATTCAGAGTACTTCTTTGAATGATAAACCCTAAACACCCAAAGCGTTATAAAACCAAACAAATTGGCAAAGCTCGCAGCCCATAATCCATACAAGTCAGTGAACCCAAAGAGAATTGAAACATTAACAATGAGCCCTAAAAAAGATGTGATGAATGCCCCAATTGTTTTTTTTGCTCCTAAATAGGAAACAGCATAAAATGCTCCAAAACTATTAAAAACTGATCCAAGCAACAAAGGATAAGAATAATAATATGATTCCCTATACGTATCTTCAAATAAAAACTCAAAAGATAGTCTGCTGATAGCCATCAATACAAAAGCAAGTGCAAACTGTATGTCTACATATTTATTAAATAAGCGAGAATAGTAAAAATCTCGATCTATACTCTTGAAAGACTCAATTGAATTCTTTTGCCAGGCCATATAGAATATCTGGCCCAGAATAGTCATTATTTGAGGAAAAGTGAATACGACTGCAAATATCCCATTATAAACTAGACCTAACTTTGATAATATTACAAACCTGTTTAATAGTTTAATTCCCCACCAATTAATGGAACTTGGAATTAATGGAATTGAGTATTTTAGATATTCAATTGCATCTGGCTTTGAAAATCCAAATCTGAGGAATTTTCTAAGTTTTAAAAAATAAAAGATAAAAGATATAGAAAGTGTAGAAATAATACTTGAGATTAATAACCCTTCTACTTTATCTTGAAAAAGATACAAGGCTACTAAAGCTGAAATAAACACACTCACCGTTAAACTTATCCCATATATAGAATATGTCCAGTTTTTTCCTAAACCTCTAAATATTTCAGAAATAAAACTAGAAATTATTCTTGCAATTAGAAGTACACCCAATAATGCAGCATATGGAAACTGAATATAAATGCTATTGACAACCACGAGTATAATCATCCCAATAAAAGATGATATACAGATAAATGTAAATGTCGTTGAAATTACAACAAATTGATCTGATTTCTTGTCAAGCAGCCATCTAAACGTACTTTCAGTAATTTTAAGTGTTATGATTGGCTCCAACAATAATAACGAAGTTAGAATTAAATCATATAAACCCAGTTCTTCACTTGATAGAAAATATGTATAAATAGGTACCATCAGGAATCTAATGAACTTAGAACCTATATTACCTATCGCATATATTACAGTTGTCTTTACAAGTTCTTCTGATCTTTGGCTCACTTGAAAAACTTTAACTAATTTTTTAATAGAGTATGCTTGATCTTATTTACAACCCTTAGCAAGAATATATAGATCTGTAGCTTCTTATCTAAATATTTATAAGAATTCGTTTTTGCATAACTTACCCTTGAGATGTAGCTAGATCTTAATCTTAATAGTTGTTCTAAAAAAATAATAATTGATACCGGTTTATCAACAATTTCAAGATTCTCAGGCACTTTATTTCCAAAATATTTAAATAACAAAACGCGTGCTTTCAATCCATCTGTTTTGTGACGAAAACCCCCAATTTGTGATTTTACAATATCCTCTTTGTCAATTACCTTGAAAACTAAATCAAAATTTTCTTCTAACGAATTGGAGAGAGAGAGATCTCTAATTATTGCTAGACTAACCCCTCTAGTGTTTTTATATTTTGGCAGCCAGCCGTCCATTATAGTTATGTCAGAAGTAATGTTAAAAGTATCATCACAAAAGTCGGAAGCGAATGATTTTAGTAATCCACTAGGCCAATTTAATTTTAGCTTATCAGATTTTAGCTGGTAAGTAGTATTTGAAGTCTTAGCTTTAAAAAAGTAGTTATTTCCCCAATAGTGTCCTGACTCTGGCTTATCACGATAAGATAAATACTCAATATCAATTAAGCCATCAGATTTCCCAGATTTTCTACATAAATAATCAGTATAACTTTCAATTTTAATTCCTCCAGAGACAAGGCCTATTGTATATTTTACTTTTCTATTAAATTCAGTATCACTATTTTTTTTTAGCTCAATGGCTTTAATGGCAGTTGGTATCCCTGTGATAGCACAGGTACCTTCACTTTGATTAATAATATTAAAAGCAGAAGAAAGATTGACAGGAAAATAAGCTGATCTTTGTTGTTTTACTAAATCGCTAGTGCTTTGAAATTTACTATAAATAAATCGCTGAGTACCCTTATCAAAGCTTACCGACAATATATAGTCAACTGCTTTTGACTCTAGAAGAAACATAAGCAAGGAAGTTGCTAAGCCACCGGCACTACTCTTTTCATTATACATCTTCGATGTGGCTTCGATGCACTTATGATAATATCCGATTCTTGAATCAAAATTTAAATTTGGATCCTGTCCAAATTTATTTTGAGCAATTAAGTTTAGTTTGGGGCCCTTACAAACATTGCATCCATCAAGAATTGTATCATAAATACCAAGATCTGAGCAACCTTCACAAAAATCTTTAGGATCCTTTTTTAAAAACTTTTCAGACATTAAGCAATCTAATTAAATCTCTCGCTTTTTCTAGATCTTCTTTAGTATCAATACCAAACCCTGTATGTTGAGATTCTATTACCTTTATTTTCATGCAATTCGCCAAAGCACGCAGTTGTTCAAGTTTCTCAATACTTTCTAAAAAATGAAGTGGATAATTAACAAACTTAAGGAGTGATGTTTTTTTATAACCATAAATACCTAAATGTCTAAAGAACCCTCCTATTTGCCCTGAATCATCTCGATCATAAGGTATTGGTGACCTTGAAAAATATAGTGCGTAATTTGATTCATCCTTTACAACTTTTACAACATTAGGATCAAAAATTTCCTCTCGAAATTTAATCTGAACACAGGCAGTTGAGATATCAACAGTAGGATTTTCCAGTGCATCAAGAACATTTGAAATTAAAATTGGATCAATAAAAGGTTCATCTCCTTGGACATTTATTACATTATCACAATCAACTTTATGCACTATCTCGGCAATCCGATCTGTTCCTGATTGATGATCCTCTGAGGTGATAATAGCTGAATCTGTGAATTGCTTACATATGTCTAATACTTCGACATTGTCAACTGCTATGTATACTTCATTAACGCTTATAACCTTTTTACACCTTTCATAGACATGCTGTATCACTGGTTTTCCTCCAAGATCAAGAAGTACCTTTCTCGGAAGTCTGGTAGAATTTAACCTTGCAGGAATAACAATAATATTTTTCATGATACATCATATAATTGAATGACACCAATAAGATTAGTGCCCTCTCCATCCCGTGTAACCAATAAGGAGTTTATTTTCTCTTCATTCATAATGCTTTGTACATCTACTAATCTTTCATGCGGGGCTATACACTTTGGATCGACTGTCATGATATTTTCAGCATTCAATTTAAATGACATCTCCTGATCTTTTTCAAATGTTCTCCGCATATCTCCATCTGTAATAATACCTTCTATATTTAGACCATCACAAACAATCGCCAACCCCAATCTTCCTCTGGTCATAGTATGTATAATATCTAACATCATTGTATCCTTCCTAATTATTGGCAAACTATCTGAACGCATAACATCTTTTGCCTTAATCAGCAATCTTCTACCTAGGCTGCCTCCGGGGTGAAACCTGGCGAAATTTTCCTCCTTAAAACCTCTCATTTCCATTAATGAAACTGCCAATGCATCCCCCATTACTAATGTTGCGGTAGTGGATGAAGTTGGTGCCAACTTTAATGGACAGGCTTCTTTTTCAACTTGGATATTAAGGTGAAAATTTGAATTTATTGCAAGAGTTGATTGTGGGTTTCCAGTCATTGAAATAACTTTATTTCTATTGTCTTCAAAAAATGGCAGTAATTTTAGCACTTCATCAGTCTCTCCAGAATTCGAGATTGCCAATATTATATCATTTTCTTCAATCATTCCTAAATCACCGTGAAATGCCTCTCCTGGATGCATGTAGAAGGATGGTGTCCCAGTACTTGCCATAGTGGCCGCAATCTTCTTTCCTATGATTCCTGACTTACCCATCCCAGTCACTATCAATTTTCCACCAGTGCGAAGAATTTCAATAACCGCCCCATCAAAGTTTTGATCAAGTTGCAATTTCAAATCTAGAATTGATTTAGATTCAATTTCTATGGTCCGGAATGCTATTTCTAAGATTTTACTCATTTACCTATTACCCAAAATCAAATCAGCAAACTCCCTAAAGGCTGCATCACCACCTCTGCGAGTGCAAACAAAATTTACTTTAGATTTAATATAATCAAAAGAATCATTCGGCGTAGCACTAAGACCTACATTCTTAAAAACTTCGAGATCATTCAAGTCATCACCAATAAAAGCTACTTCTCTCTTTTCAAAATTAGCATTAACCATTATCTTTTTAAGTGCTGCCATTTTATCTGAAGCCCCTTGGTATAAATATTTAAATCCAAGTTCAGACGCTCTCCTCTCTACAACCAAAGATTTTCGTCCGGTAATAATCCCCAACTCTATTCCCTCTTCACATAGTAAATTACAGATATAGCCATCTTTAACATTAAACTTTTTCTCTTCATTACCATTACTACTATATATAATCCCGCCATCTGTAAGGACTCCATCAACATCTGTAACCAACAACTTAATTTCCCGACACTTATCTTCAATTTTCATAACTACAAGAGCGAAGCAATAATATTTTCTAAATTATCAAGGTAGACCATATTTGGACCATCAGATGGTGATTCTTCTGGATTTGGATGTGTTTCCATAAAATACCCACTAGCGCCAAATGCTTTAGCAGCCTGAGCAATTGAAGGGACAAATTCTCTATTTCCACCAGTTTTACCCCCCAATCCACCTGGTCGTTGAACAGAGTGCGTACAATCCATAATGACAGGTTTGCCAAATGATTTCATATCAGATATATTCCTAAAATCTACAACTAGGTTATTATACCCAAACATGTTGCCCCTCTCAGTCAGCATGACCTTTTCATTTCCAGCTTCCAATACTTTTTCTAAGGGATATTTCATATCAAGACCTGATAGAAATTGGGCTTTCTTTATATTTATAACTTTACCAGTCTTTGCAGCGGCCAAAAGTAAATCTGTTTGCCTACACAAGAATGCTGGAATTTGAATCATATCTACCACCTCACCAACACTGACAGCCTGATAGGATTCATGAATGTCAGTGGTTACCGGTAAGGAAAACTCGGATCGTATCTCTTCTAAAATGCGCAATCCTTCATCTATTCCTCTACCTCTGAAAGAATTTCCAGAAGTTCTATTTGCCTTGTCAAAAGATGCTTTGAAAATGATATTAAGATCATATTTTTGGCGAATCTCAACTATCTTTTCCGCAATTACCTGAAGTGTTTCCTTTTCATCAATCACACACGGACCAAGAATAAAAAATGGCTTTACTACAAGTGGATCAAATATTTCTTTGATTAGTTCCATCTAAGAGAAAACTGTTTAAATAAAATAATTCCAATTCCTACTAAAATTCCAATAAAGGAAAATCCAAGTAATATTAACCTTCGCTTCGGCTTACTTTTTTCCTCAGGTATGCGAATTGGTTCCAAAACTGTAAATACAGGTGTCTCCTCTTTCACTTTTATTTTTGCCTGCTCAAGTTGAGATGCCAATCCTTTATAAACTTCAAATGCAATATTAAGCTCATTTTGTAATCTTTGATATTCAGTTTGTACTAGCGAACTTGTCACATTTTTATTCTGATCCGTAAAAATGGCTACATTATTTTGTCTCCTTTCGTAATCACTTTTAGCCTCACCATATCTTTCCTCTATGAAATCTAAATTTACCTGAACTTTTTCCGTTTTATACTTTATAATCTCATTTGTCAATTTCTCAACGACTAGACTATTGATTTTTGCCGCCGCAAAGGCATCGGGCAATTCAGTATTTATATTTATAATCCCTGTCTCATCGGAAATAGATACTGTAATACGCTCTGAAAATTCCTCAAGGAGTTCCCAGTCTTCTTTTGTCAACTTTATAAACTCGCTAGTAGTAATAATATTATCTGAACTAAAAAATGATTTTATTTTCCCTGGTAAACCAATAGAATATTCAGAAATTAGACTAAGCATGGAAGGGTTTTCTAATTCTTTGAAAAAGTAATAGCAACTTGTTATAGTATCCAAACTCTCAAATCTCACTTGTTCATTTATAAGTTGGAGCTGAAAAGGTACACTTTTAACTATTTCAGGGTATAGCTCAGGAGTCAAGTTACCAGCCGATCCTAAATCAAGATTAATTCCTGCCAATCCTGCCAATCCACCCAAACTTCCTAAGCTCCCCTTCATTCCTTCCTGACTTTCAGGCATTAACTTGCAAGAAGCTTTGAATTCAACTTTAGAGGTAAATGCAATCACAAGTCCGACAAAAGCAAAAGCCATGACTATCTTTAGAATAAATCGGCGACTTGACCATAGCAATTTGGTTAGCACTATAAGATCAATTTCATCATCTTTTAAAATTTCCTTTGACATGCCTATCTAGTCAAATTATTAATAATCAAAGCAATCGTACCGATACCACTGGTAATGCTAATAATTTCACCTGGAGAAAGTTGCCTACGCTCAGGTTTCTCAGGGATAATAATCTCCGCTCCTGGTTCCAATTTGGGATAATCCTTAAACCATAGAAATCTTCTCGTTCTCTCTGCTGAACCATTGGCATAAACCACATAGGCCTTTGCCTTTTTGGCCTGATCTGAAAACCCCCCTGCTTGTGAGATAATTTGACTAAAAGAACTGGCCTCATCAAATCTCACCGTACTGGGGTAAAGTACCTCCCCACGAATTCGCACGGTTTGCAATTCCCTTGGAATACTAATGATATCTCCCTCCTTAAGGATTAGATCGTATTTTGATCCGGGGTTATTTAAAATCTCTTCTAATTGAATCCCTATGGACTCTTGCGTCTTAAAGGCGCTTTCATTACCAGAAATAACTGTATCCCGCTCAAATAAGGATTGAAGCTCCTGCCGCCTAATCCTTGCAGCCTCATCCCCTCCTTCTTCATCAGTGACGAAATATTCTGTACGTCGAATTAAGGTGGCCCCTTTTGGATAGGCATAATTGGATAAATCTCCTGCGCGTCTCAATACATCAGATATTCTTTCATCCTTCTTTTTTAAGGCATATTTACCAGGAAATTTAACTTCGCCTTCTATTTCAATCATGCCTTGTTTCTCATAGAATGGAGATTTCCTGATCACCACTAAATCAAATGGTAACAATGTGAAATCTGAACCTGACTCATTTAACTTCAACGCTTCACTGATGGGAAAATTGAATACTTCCGCCGATATATCAGTACCCTGCTCTTCTTTGGTTACTCTCCTGGCTACTTCTACAAATGATTTAGCCGCTGTCTCCTTAAAACCGTTAGCCAGGTAAATCAAGTTTTCAACCGTCATACCCTTCACGAAAGGATAATTTCCAGGCTTTTGTACTTCTCCCTGAATGGTTACATTGTAAGCTTCCTTCAAATCAAAAATAGATTGGATCTTCACCTGGTCTTCATTTTGTAATTCCAGATCATAAGTGCTCGCCACCAAAGCGGAAGGCTCGAAAGCAATACTTGACAACGTAAAATCCTTATTTTGTCTGATGATTACTCCTCTACCCATAAATGCATCCCCACGAAATCCCTCAGACATTTCCAAAAGATCGGAAAGCATCATATCCTCTTTCAGTTCAAATTCACCCGGATGGTTAACTGCTCCCTCAATACGTACCCGATTGGTAAATTGATTGGTGATCTTACCTACTTCAACAAAATCTCCACCCTGCAGTGTAAAGCTTTCAAAGTCATCCATCTTTACTGTTTGTAATGCTTTGGCGTTGGCCAGGTTTCTTCTTAGAGAGATGGACCCTTTATAAGCATCGGAAGAAAAACCTCCTGCAAAATCAATCGCCTGTTGCAAAGTCTCTTCGGGCATCAATTCATAAAAGGCAGGTCTTTTAACTTCGCCGTCCATACCGACCCTGTTTTGATAGGGTCTTACCAGCACCACGTCATTGTCCTGGAGCATGATGTTTTGACCTTCGCCGTAAATCAAAAACTGATAAGCATCTAACACTTCTACCTTTTGGCCTCCACGAAAAACCTGGATATCTCTCAATGATCCAGTCTCTGTTGGGCCACCTGCATTGTACAACGCATTGAAAGCAGTAGCAAAAGAAGACATGGCATAGGTGCCTGGTCGTTTCACTTCTCCAATCACGTTTACGCTTATCGTCCTGATCTGACCAAGGCTGATCTGAGCAAAAGTATTATTGCCAAGCGTACTGTAAATGGACTTCAGTCTGGACTTGATCCTGGCTTCTGCCCGTTCAACAGAAAGCCCATTGAGATAAATAAGCCCTAAACTTGGGATTTTGATAACCCCCTCCGGTGAAACATCTAATTGGTAGGTCTGTTCTGAGGCTCCCCACACATCAATGATGATCTGATCTCCAGGGCCAATCATGTAATCCTTAGGGGTAGCAATATTCAACCCTGGCTCAAAGGATAGGTTTTCATTGCTGAAAAATGACATTCCAAATATTTGCAGCCCTGAACCTTCTTCTAGCGTATCTACCGGAATGATCCCTGCAAAGGGATCAAAAGCAGTTGCTTTGTCAGATTGAAAAGTAGGTGAGTCCCTCAACCTGGTGACTTCTCCTGTCGAACTCTGACTGGTGGCACCGGATTGGGCTTGTTGTATTCGGCTTCGTAATTTTTGTAGTTGAGTGGCTGACATCCCTCGGGCCTTGGCTAAAAGTTCCAATTGTTGTTCAGAATAACCACTAGATTCTGCCTGTTTGATAAAACTGGCAATCTGTGCATCCGACAGATCATCCACATTGATATTTTGTAGATTTTGAATGCTGGGAGCATCCTGAGCGGTTAGGTTTTGGGATGCAACCATACCGATGAATAGTACAAATACGAATCTGAAAAAGGATTTCTTCATTGATGAAAGTCCAAATTAAGCCGCAAAGATAATAGGAATGGTGAGTTATTTGTTATTGGGTTGCTAGTTATTCCACCTTCGCTGAAGCTACGGTGGACATGCAGGAGTCAAAATCCTTTGCGATTTTATTTAGTGATGAAAAAGTAATGATACTAGAATTATTCATGGAAGAATACTACTAGAACGTCATTCCCACGTAGGCGGGAATCTTATGATTTCATTAGGCCTCTTAATTCAGATACGCAAAATAAGTACGACAGATTCCCGAATCGCCTTTCCGGGCTCTCGGGAATGACGATACTATGTTATATTAATAACTAATTAACTCAATCTCTCGTCAAATCAAGTGGGTTATTCCACCTTCGCTAAAGCTACGGCGGACACGGTGGGTTATTAAGACTGTAAATCAAAATCTTCAGAGCATACAGATTATTTGGCAGCGTTTTCTGTTTTTATGAAAGGCCATTCTTTTCCATTCGCTCTTCAATTTCCTGAATCTTTTTATAAATAATGTCAAGTTCTGCCTCACCAATTTCTTTTAATTCCTCGAATGCCTGGTCCAGTAGCTTTGAATGATCTCTTAAATATTTCATCTTAGCCTCCGTCACCATACGCAGTCGCTCAACCTTATTATTTAACTCATCCAATGTCATATAGTAAAGATAAATAAAGAATTGAGAATGAAAGTTGGTGGGTTATTCCACCTTCGCTGAAGCTACGGTGGACACAGTGGGTTATTAAGATGGTAAATCAAAATCTTCAGAGCATAGAGATTATTTGGCAGCATTTTCTGTCCTTATGAAAGGCCATTCTTTTCCATTCGTTGTTCAATTTCCTGAAACTTTTTATAAACAATGTCAAGTTTGCCTCACTGATCTCTTTCAATTCCTCGAATGCCTTGTCCAGAAGTTTTGAATGATCCCTTAAATATTTCATCTTAGCCTCCGTCACCACACGCAGTCGATCAACCTTAGTATTTGACTCATCCAATGTCACATAGTAAAAATAAATAAAGAATTGAGAATGAAAGTTGGTGGGTTATTCCACCTTCGCTAAGGCGGAGAGGATATGCCAAGGTCTCCTCAGCACTACAAAATTCACTTGCGATCTTTGCGTATTCTTTGCGAACTTTGCGGTTAAAACCTACACATTGCCCATTACCAAAAAATACGGATTCAACAAATTCTCCTTATTATAACTAACCGGATCTTCTGAATCTTTGATCAAAACTTTTCCACCAGCCTCTTCTACCACAATCTGTGCTGCAGCAGTGTCCCATTCCATGGTAGGAGCATAGCGTGGATAGAGATCAGCAAGTCCCTCAGCAATCATCAGTAATTTTAGTGAACTTCCTTTGGAAACAATATCTGGTTCATTGAATTGATCCAGAAATTGCTGGGTTTCATCATTCAGGTGCGACCTGGAGGCGACAATTTTTAACCCTTTGTCTTTTAATCCAAAACGATTGACTTTGATCGGCTGATCATTCTTAAAAGCGCCTTCGCCTTTAATCGCATGAAAAAGCGCTTTCAAAACCGGTGTATAAACCACACCAAGTACAACGCTCCCTTTATGAATCAAAGCAATGTTGACAGTGAATTCTCCATTTTTCTTGATGAATTCCTTGGTCCCATCCAGGGGATCGATCATCCAGAAATATTCCCATTCCTTACGTTCTGCATAAGCAATAGACTTGCCTTCCTCACTTAAAATAGGAATAGCTGTTGACTCCAATTCTTTGACTATCGCATGATGTCCCGCCTTATCAGCAAGGGTTAATGGAGAATTATCCGCCTTGCTTTCTATGGAGAAATCGCCGCTTTCATAGATCTTTAAGATTTCAACGGAGGCCGCCATTGCAGCTTTTTTGGCGATGGGCAGGAGGTTTGTAAGATTCATAGGTTTATCAAATTTAACCGCTAAGGACGCAAAGAAGGTGCAATAACCGCAGTTGGTTTAAGAAAATGATTTGAAAACTCATCTTCTATTTTAATGATTAGTCTGAAAATGACGATAGATTCCCTACTCGCTTTCGCTCTAGGGAATGACGACCTTTGTTTGTTTTTAGAGGTCCTATCTAAAGTGCCTATGTAAAGCATGTTTGTCTTCTAGCAAAGTTGGTGTCCAGGTCATTGTTATGGTTAAAGTCTAGGTCAAGGTCATTGTCAATTAAACTATCATACCCGCTGCTACCGTTTCATTGGTGCCTTCATCAATCAAGATAATACTGCCGGTTTGTCGGTTTTTCCGATAAGAATCTACCATAACAGGCTTTGTGGTTCTTAGCTGTACCTTACAGATATCGTTCATCTTAATCTCCTTGTCCTCTTCGTTCCTGTGAAGTGTATTGATATCCAGTTTATACCTGATCTCACTAATCATGGTTTTAACCTCATTTGAGGTATGCCTTAAAGTGTATTTACCTCGTGGCATAGGACCCTTGTTGTTTAGCCAACAAAGCATAACCTCAATGTCCTGTTTTTGCTCCGGCTTATTATTTGTTCTGACAATCATGTCGCCTCGTGAGATATCAATATCATCCTCCAATTGCATGGTTACCGACATGGGCGCAAAAGCTTCTTCAATGGGCCCCTCAAAGGTATCTATGGATTTAATTTTAGATGAAAACCCTGAAGGTAATACTTCTACTGAGTCTCCCGGCCTAAATATTCCACCGGCTATTCTCCCTGCATAGCCACGATAATCATGATATTCATCACTCTTCGGCCTAATAACGTTCTGCACAGGAAATCTACAATCAATGTGGTTATGGTCACTTCCTATATGGATATGCTCGAGTGTATAAAGCAAAGTTGAGCCCTCGTACCAATTCATTTGCTCGCTCCTGTTAACTACGTTGTCACCGTTCAGGGCACTGATTGGAATAAACCGTACATCCTTGACATCCAGCTTAGCGGCAAACTTTTCAAAATCATCTACAATCTTCTCGTAGACTTTCTTATCATAATCAACCAGGTCCATTTTATTGACACAAACAACAATGTGTGGAATCTGAAGCAATGAGGCAATGATTGAATGCCGACAGGTTTGATCTACGACACCATTTCTAGCATCAATTAATATCAAAGCTACATTGGCGGTAGATGCACCGGTAACCATGTTCCTGGTATACTGGATATGACCGGGAGTGTCTGCGATAATAAATTTACGCTTAGGTGTAGCAAAATAACGATAAGCCACATCAATGGTGATTCCCTGCTCGCGTTCATCTTTCAGGCCATCAGTCAACAAGGCCAGATCAGTCGCTCCAAGGCCCTTACGCTCACTGGATTGTTTGACCTGCTCCATTTGATCCTCAAAAATAGATTTAGAATCAAAAAGGAGCCTACCTATTAAAGTGCTTTTCCCATCATCTACGCTACCTGCAGTAGTGAAGCGTAGGAGTTCCATGTCTAAATAGGCATTGGGCTTTTGTTCTGTTGTATTTGCAGTCATAATTAATTTTTTGTTTAAGACCTTGACTATAACACTGACAATGACTAGTGAAGCGATATTGACAAGAACTTAGTATATTTTTTCTACTTTAATTTCTTTTTTAAACCAGCTAATTGTTTAGCTATTGAGTTCAGTTTTTCACTTAATTGCTTATAATCTGATTCCTCAATGAGATTTAGGTTCTTAGAGATTAGTAATTGCGTATCGACCTCAAAACTGGAACCTTGAGCAATTTCTAAAAATCTAGAAAAATCTTTCTCAGAGGATCTACTTGCACCCTCAGCAATATTTGACGCAATAGATATAGTTGCCCTCCTTATCTGGTTAGTCAATCCAAACTTTTCTTCATCCGGAAATGATCTAGTCAACTGATAAATTTCTGAAGTCAACTTAATGCTATCTTGCCAAACTAAATATTTCTTATAACCTCTCAAATCAGTATCAGTGCTGGTGCTTTGTCAAAGTCAGGGTTATTGTTAGTGTTAAAAACTAAAAATACCCCTGCCTCTTCCTGTCCTCCATGGCCGTCTCACTTCGCTTATCATCTTCACGGTTTCCTCTCTCTGTATTTCTTGCAGCTGCTACCTCTTCCACAATTTTTTCTAATGTATCCGCATCAGATTCTCCTCCTCCGGTAATTGTAATATCACCGAGTGTTCGGAATCGAATTTTCTTTTCAACAATTTCTTCCTTGGGATCTATCTGGATGTGATCCGAAACAGGTAACCAGGTATTGCTCCTACGAATCACTTTCCTGGTATGAGCAAAATACAGTGATGGAATTTCAATTTGCTCGGCCAAAATGTACTGCCAAACATCCATCTCTGTCCAGTTACTCAATGGAAACACCCTGAAGTGCTCCCCATGGTGCTGCTTGCCATTGAAAATATTCCAAAGTTCTGGTCGCTGGTTCTTTGGGTCCCACTGTCCAAATTCATCCCGGTGAGAAAAAAATCGTTCTTTCGCTCTTGCTTTCTCCTCATCCCTCCTGGCACCTCCAACCGCTGCATCAAATTGATGCTCTTCAATGGTATCTAATAATGTTATGGTCTGAATGGCATTACGCGTTGCATTTTTACCTTTCTCCTCAACCGAACGCCCATCATCAATTGATTGCTGTACTGACCCAACGACTAATTTGGCTCCAAGTTCTTCCACCAAATCATCTCTGAATTTAATCGTTTCTGGAAAATTATGACCTGTGTCCACATGAACCAAAGGAAATGGAATTTTTGCGGGATGAAATGCCTTCCTGGCCAGGTGTGTTACCACGATTGAGTCTTTACCTCCTGAAAACAGAATACATGGATTCTGAAATTGCGCAAATACTTCCCTAAGTACATAAATGGACTCAGACTCTAGTTCTTTTAAATGTGTCAGATTATAACTCTGCATTATTTTAATTTAGGTAAAACCTTATCAATTAATATTTTTAGTGAATCTTCTAATGAAAGCTCATCCGTTTTAACAACAATATCTGGATTCTCCGGCTCTTCAAATGGAGAGGTAATTCCGGTAAAATCCGGGATTTTTCCTGCCCTGGCTTTGGCATATAATCCTTTCACATCGCGTGCCTCACAAACCTCCAAAGGACAATCCACAAAAACTTCTATGAAATGTTCTTCACCAACAAGCTCTCTGGCAAACCTTCTGTTTTCACGGAAGGGAGAGATAAATGCAGTAAGCACAACAATGCCTGCATCTACAAAGAGTTTCGAAACTTCAGCGATACGCCGAATATTTTCTTTCCTACTTTCCTCAGAAAAATCTAAATCTTTATTCAATCCACTTCGAATATTATCTCCATCCAAAATGTAAGTATTCAGACCTCTGTTGTGTAATTGTTTTTCCAATGCATTCGCCAAAGAGGATTTCCCAGAACCTGAAAGACCTGTAAACCAAACCAACTTGGGCTTGTGGCCATTCTTTTCAATTCTGTCATCCAATAGAACCGAGTGCTTATGTGGAATGATATTTTCCATGAAATTTTACCTGTATTCAGTCAGCGATTTTTATTTGGGACTGCAAAACTAAATGATATTGAGGAAATACTCCTTGATAAATGAACTTCCGTTTTCTTTAACCGCAAAGATCGCTAAGTATTCGCTATATGCTTTAACAAAACATAAAACTGTATCTTAATACAGCAAAACATTTTTATATTATCCTACGAAGGGAAATACTGTTTGCAGATCATTATACTCGAATTAAAGGTTATTAACTACTCGCCTGATCCCTGATTTTATCATAGTAACATTGAAGTTAATAAGCATACCCAGTTTGCAATCAGTAAGTTTAAGGTAGGTTAAAATTTGTGCCAGATGAATGTCATTTAAAGCTTCAACAGCTTTAATTTCAATGATCACTTTATTCTCAACCATTATATCAACCCGATATCCAATTTCTAGTTCGACACCCTCATATACCAAAGGCAATGGCTTCTGTCTTTCAATTAGCACACCTAATTTATTGAGCTCATAAAACAAGCATGCTTCGTATGAACTTTCTAATAATCCGGATCCTAATTCTCTATGAACTTTTAAAGCTGCGTCAAATATTAATCTTGAGATCTGATTTTCAGACATTATATTAAATATAACTGAAAATGTAAAATATCTAATTGCCAATTAATTATTTATGATTGGCTGATTGTAAAAGCAACCTATTTAGCGATCAACAACTAATTCAAATCTTTGCGAATACCTTGGCGTTCTTTGCGGTTAATCAACCTAAGACTTTCTTTTTGAAATAATCCAAGGTAGGTTTCATACCCTCTGCTCGGGAATACTGTGGCTCCCAATTAAGTATTTTCTTTGCTAAGGTGATATCTGGCTTACGTTGTTTTGGATCGTCTGTCGGCAGTGGCTGATAAATCACTTTTGATTTACTTCCAGTCAATCTGATGATCTCCTCTGCAAACTCATTAATAGTAATTTCCTGAGGATTACCAATGTTTACTGGATGCGGATAATCGCTCATTAACAATCTATATATTCCTTCTACCAAATCATCCACATAAGTAAATGAACGTGTTTGAGACCCATCACCAAATGCGGTAAGGTCTTCTCCTCTAAGGGCCTGAGAAATGAATGCTGGCAGTACCCTTCCATCATCCAATCTCATGCGGGGACCAAATGTGTTGAATATTCTGACAATCCGTGTTTCCAAGCCATGAAAAGTATGGTAAGCCATGGTAAGTGCTTCCTGAAAGCGCTTAGCTTCATCATATACCCCTCTTGGGCCAACGGGATTTACATTACCCCAATATTCTTCCGTTTGCGGATGAACTTTTGGATCTCCATACACTTCCGAAGTAGAAGCAATCAACATTCTGGCCCCTTTATCTTTCGCCAGACCCAAACAATTCAAGGTTCCCAGTGAACCCACTTTCATTGTTTGAATAGGCATTTTGAGGTAATCAATAGGACTGGCTGGAGAGGCAAAGTGAAGAATATAATGTAACTCACCCGATACATGAACAAACTTTGAAACATCATGGTGATGAAACTCAAAATCTTTTTCCTTCATCAGGTGACTAATATTATCAAGATCCCCCGTCAACAAGTTATCCATGGCGATTACCTGACACCCTTCTTTCAAAAACCTGTCACATAAATGGGATCCAAGAAATCCTGCACCGCCGGTAATCAATACTCGCTTCTTCATGATTTTATTGCTTTCCTTCCAACACTATAATAAGTAAATCCTAGTTCCTCCATTTGATCCAGTTCATAGAGATTTCTACCATCGAATATTACCTTATTATTTAGCAATGTTTCCAGTTTATCAAATTCCGGGGTACGGAAAACAGGCCATTCGGTCATGATCATCAAAGCATCAGACGCTTTTACCGCATCATACTCGTCTTCCGCAAAATAGATTTTATCCCCAAATATCTCTTTCACATTTTCCATGGCTTCCGGATCGTATGCTCTGACTTTTGCGCCCATGCTGAGCAAGGTAGAGATGTTTTCCAAAGCAGGTGCTTCTCTGATGTCATCCGTATATGGCTTAAATGCCAGCCCCCACATGGCGATTGTTTTCCCGGAAAGGTCACCTCCAAAATAAGTTTTTAATGGTTCTATCAATTTATTCTTTTGATCATGATTGATATCCATTACAGAATTAAGAATTCTGAAATCGTAGCCAACCTTTTTAGCAGACTTCGCAAGCGCCTGAACATCTTTTGGAAAACAGCTTCCGCCATATCCAATTCCTGCAAATAAAAATCGCTTCCCAATCCTCGTATCTGTACCTACCCCTTTTCGTACCATGTCAACATCTGCTCCGAGCAATTCACAGAGATTTGCAATCTCATTCATAAAAGTGATCTTCGTCGCTAAGAATGAATTCGCCGCATACTTAGTTAATTCAGCGGATTTTATGTCCATGAAAATTATTGGATTCCCCTGTCTGACAAATGGTGCATACAATTGATCCATCACCTTAGTTGCTTTTTCGGAACTGGTTCCAATAACCACCCGGTCGGGTTTCATGAAATCATCAACAGCTACCCCTTCACGCAAAAACTCTGGATTAGAGACCACATCAAAATCAACTTTTGCTTTCTCTGCAATTTTTGCCTCAACCTTTTCTGCAGTACCTACAGGCACCGTACTCTTGTCTACAATGACCGTATAGTTTTGAAGAATTGGCCCTAAGTCCTCTGCTACCTTTAAGATGTACTTGAGATCAGCAGACCCATCTTCGCCAGGAGGCGTCGGAAGCGCCAGAAAGATAATTTTTGCATCCTTAATACCTTCCTCAAGATTAGTAGTAAATGCTAAACGTCCCTGAGTGATATTTCGCTGAAACAACACATCTAAGCCAGGCTCATAGATGGTCATTTGCTTGTTCTTTAATTTGGCAACCTTTTTTTCATCTATGTCTACACAAGTCACATGATTCCCTGTTTCAGCAAAACATGTTCCAGTGACAAGACCCACATATCCGGTACCTACTACTGCTATTTTCATTTTCTTATTTTAAATGGTGATTTAAACTGACTAAACGTGTTTAAACCAACGTCTTTACTGGAAACGACTATTTTATCGCCAGGAAAATCCCAGTCAATATTCAAGTCCTTATCATTATAAAGTATTCCAGAATCATGTTCGGGTGAGTATAAATTATCTACCCCATACATAAATTTTGCCTGCTCACTTTTCACTAAAAAGCCATGTGCAAAACCCTTAGGAATATAAAAATGACTTTTATTATCCTCTGACAATAAGACAGAAATGTACTTGCCAAAGGTTTTAGAATCAGTCCTCAAATCTACTGCTACGTCTAAAACTTCTCCTTCAATCACCGACACTAATTTAGCCTGATCAAATGGTGGCACTTGAAAATGTAGTCCTCTCAATACACCTTTTGAAGATTTTGACTGGTTGATTTGAACAATATCAAATTCTATCCCAGTATTTTCTAAGAATTTCTTGGCATTAAACCCTTCATAAAAATAACCCCTGTTATCTTCAAATATTTTGGGCGTAAATAGTTTGCAGTCTGGTATTGCTAATGTTTGAAAATCCACTTATTTAATTATTGATAAAAGATATTCTCCATAACCGCTTTTGAGTAATGGATTTGCTAATTCCCTTAATTGTTCCTGACTAATAAATCCCATTTTGAAAGCAACCTCCTCTATACATCCAACTTTTAAATCCTGTCGCTCTTCTATTACCTGAACGAAATTACCTGCTTGCATCAATGAAGCAAATGTACCGGTATCCAGCCAGGCTGTTCCTCTATCCAAAACCTGAACCTTCAATTTACCCCTATTTAAATATTCATTGTTCACAGAGGTAATTTCAAGTTCTCCCCGCTTGCTGGGCTGAATGTTTTTTGCTATATCGACAACATCATTGTCATAAAAATATAAACCTGGAACTGCAAAATTTGACTTCGGTTTTGCGGGTTTTTCTTCAATGGAGAGAACTTTCCCCATTTCATCAAAATCTACCACCCCATATCTTTCGGGATCCTGGACATGATAAGCAAAAACAACTCCTCCTTCAATATCATAACATGATTGCAATTTTCTGGATAATCCAGAACCATAAAAAATATTGTCCCCCAGAACCAAAGCAACTTTATCTTTTTTGATGAAGTCTTCTCCGATTATAAATGCCTGTGCCAACCCCTCCGGTTTCTCCTGCACGGCATATGAAAATTCGCAACCCAGGCTCTTACCATCCCCTAATAAATCTTTGAATATCGGTAAGTCTCTCGGAGTTGAGATAATCAGAATTTCTCTAATCCCCGCCAGCATCAGGACAGACAAAGGATAATAAATCATCGGCTTGTCATAAACAGGAAGGATCTGTTTACTTACCGCATAAGTTAAAGGATGTAATCTTGTTCCCGATCCACCCGCCAGTATGATCCCTTTCATTTCGTAGTAGATTTATAATGTTCCTGATAATAATTCTGATACTCCCCCGTGGTCACACCTTTCAACCATTCCTCATTTTCGATATACCAGTCTACAGTTTTACTCAGGCCTTCCTCAAACTGAAGGGAAGGTTCCCACCCAAGTTCATTTTTCACCTTGGTTGCATCGATCGCATAGCGATGGTCATGTCCGGCACGGTCCTGAACAAAGGTAATTAGCTTAGCAGAGTCGCCTTTTGCTCTTCCTAACTTGTGATCCATCATTTCACACAGTAAATGCACAATGTCAATGTTTTTCCATTCATTAAACCCGCCAATGTTGTAGGTTTCGCCTTCTTTTCCGCGATGGTAAATCTCATCAATGGCCCTGGCGTGATCCTCTACATACAACCAATCCCTGATATTTTCTCCTTTCCCATAAACCGGTAAGGGTTGACAACTCTTGATGTTATTGATCATCAAAGGAATTAATTTTTCAGGAAACTGGAACGGCCCATAATTATTAGAGCAATTAGAAATTACGATTGGTATGCCATATGTGTTGCTAAAGGCCCGGACAAAATGATCTGATGAGGCCTTAGATGCTGAGTAGGGTGACTGCGGATCGTAAGCAGTGGTCTCTAAAAAAAAACCATCTTCTCCAAGTGAACCATAAACTTCATCCGTGGAGATATGATAAAATTTCTTTCCTTCATAATCTTTCCAGGTTGCCTTGGCCGCATTTAACAAACTTACTGTTCCTAAAATATTGGTCTCAATGAATGCAAGTGGGTTTTTAATGCTTCTATCAACATGTGATTCTGCAGCCAGGTGGATCACTCCATCAAACTGATGCTCCTGAAATAAGGACTCCATGGCATTGAAATCACAAATTTCCCCTTTAATAAACTGGTAATTTTCAGCTTGTTCAACATCAGTGAGATTTTTAAGATTTCCGGCATAGGTCAGCTTATCCAAGTTTACAATATTATATTTAGGATAATCATTGACAAAGCGCCGGACGACATGCGACCCAATAAAACCAGCTCCTCCTGTAATTAGGATGGATTTTTTCATACCCAATTTATTTGTTTAGGTCTGCAAAAGTATTTGTTAAATCTCCTTTTTACATGCTTTCTCAAATAATTTCACCCTAAATGAAAGATTTTATAAAATGAAAACACAAAATCAATCGTAATTGTGTCAAAACTTTAGCTTTGTAGAATGCATCAAGTCGCTCAATTGATCATCAAAGATATCCGGACTGATTGGAGGAATAAATATCCTATCCTGGGGCTTGTACTTTATCTCGCTGCCATAATCGTTATTTCCTACATGTCTTTCGCCAATTTCATAAATCCTGAGGTCTGGAACGCATTATTTTGGCTCATCTTATTGTTTACTTCTGTTAATGCAATTGCAAAAAGCTTCATTCAGGAAGAGAACCGATCTACCTACTACTACTTCTTAGTTTCTCCCATAAAAATCATTGCCGCCAAATTGATCTACAGCAACCTATATCAACTTGTATTGGTTTTTCTCTCCTTTGCTATTTATTCGCTCTTTCTTGGATACCAGGAAAATACCAATATATGGTTTTTTATCAATGTAATTTCAGGGTCTATTGGTCTGGCCTCTGCTTTTACCATGGTTTCAGCCCTTGCGGCCAAAACAGAAAGTAATTCTATCATGATGGCTATTCTCGGGTTCCCAATAGTTATTCCAATTCTTATCATTACTACATCTATCTCCAAAAAGCTAATACTCGGAGCTCCTGTCACTGATATTACCTCCGATTTATATACGCTCTTAAGCGTGAATGTTATTATCATTGCACTCTCATTTATACTTTTCCCATTTACCTGGAAATCCTGAGAAAATGAAGTACCTGTTGCGGACTGAATGGTGGAAATGGCTCACCCTGATAATCTTAACTTACGTGTGTATCGGAGGTTTGCTATTGCCAGTACCCAGATTGCCAATTTTGAATGAAACCATTAGGGTTTTGTACTTTCATGTACCTATGTGGTTCGGAATGATCTTTCTTTTTACTGCATCCTTTATTCAATCCATAAAATACCTTTCCAAGGGTGACATGACCAAAGACATTTACAGTTACGAATTAGCTGAAGTAGGAATTCTATTCGGTATTCTTGGAATGGTTACAGGCATGTTTTGGGCAAATTATACGTGGGGAGAACCTTGGAGTAGTGACCCGAAACAAAACATGGCTGCTATTGCCTTGCTGATCTACTTTGCCTATTTCGTATTGAGAGGGAGCATCAAAGATGACCAACAAAGGGCCAGAATTTCTGCCGTATACAACATTTTCGCCTTTGCAACCTTAATCCCTTTATTATTCATATTACCTCGTTTTGCTGCGGATAGTCTACATCCAGGTAATGGCGGAAACCCAGGGTTCAATGCATATGATTTAGATAGTAAAATGAGGCTGGTATTCTATCCCGCAGTGATTGGATGGGCCCTTTTAGGTTTTTGGGTGGCTACCATAAAGATCAGATACCAGATAATTATTGAAAAAAATGAATTACAATAATGAACTTCTTGAATTTTTTTTTAGTTCAGTTCAATAGCATCTTGCAAATTCCAATGGCGGATCAGTTTCGCCAGGATGGCAAAATTTATGTTGTACTAGGAGTGATATTAATCTTGCTCTTTGGGTTCTTTATAGCCCTTTGGAGGATTGATAAAAAAGTTAAAAAATTAGAGGATAAAACAGATAAAAAGGGATGAAAAAGACACACATAATCGGCATGGTAGTCATCGCAGTAGCCCTAATGATCATCATTTCTACAGCCGGAGATGCCAGTACCTATGTTTCATTTGATGAAGCACAGGAAATGTCAACCGATGGGAATCACAACAAAATACACGTAGTAGGCAAGCTTAAAAAGGATGAAACGGGCAATGTAGTAGGAATTGAAACCAGCCCTGACAAAAGATCATTCCGATTTGATTTGGTTGATGAAAATAACAATGAACAAACTGTTTACCACCCCAATCCTATGCCGACGGATTTTTTGAGATCTGAACAAGTGGTGGTGGTAGGTGCTTATACACAAGACCGATTCGTTGCAGATAAAATCTTATTAAAATGCCCCTCCAAATATCAGGAAGAGGGAGCTAACCTTTAGCATGCATGCACTACTTCATTGGTAATCTAGGCCACCTATTTGTAATAACTTCATTTGTTTCCGCTATTCTGGCAAGCTATGCTTTTTATCAGTCCATGAAGACGGACAAAGGATGGGTGCAGTTTTCTAAATGGGTCTTCTATGTCCATGCAGCAGCTATCTTTGGAATCTGTGTCACACTATTTATTATCCTTAACAGGCATTATTTCGAATATCATTACGCCTATAACTACACCTCCGTACTACTCCCTTATTATTATCAAATATCCAGTTTTTGGAATGGGCAGGAGGGATCTTTTCTCCTATGGATGTTTTGGAATGTAGTGCTGGGGATCATCATCATTCAAACCAATAAAAAGTGGAGAGCACCTGTGATGACGGTTTTTTCCTTCACACAGATCTTTCTAACATCCATGATACTTGGTGTAGTCGTCTTTGATATAAAATTTGGTAGCTCACCGTTTATCCTGTTGCGTGATGCGCTTCCAGATCCGATATTCAACATGAATCCTGAATTTGTACCGCAGGATGGAAAAGGCCTTAACCCATTGTTACAGAACTACTGGATGGTTATCCATCCGCCTACTTTGTTTCTGGGATTTGCTTCCACAGTAGTCCCATTCGCCTATTGTATTGGAGGACTTTTAGATGGGAAATATAAAGAATGGATCAGGCCCGCTTTGCCCTGGGCACAATTTTCAGCTGCGATACTTGGCATAGGAATTCTGATGGGTGCTTACTGGGCTTATGAAACCCTTAATTTTGGAGGATATTGGAACTGGGATCCGGTAGAAAACGCCATATATGTTCCGTGGCTGGTTTTGGTTGCCTCCATACACACCATGATCGCTTTCAATAAAAGCCCAACAGCTTTAAAGAGCTCTGTGATCCTGGTTAGTGCCACATATATCCTGATCATTTACTCTACTTTCCTTACCAGAAGTGGTATCCTGGGAAATACTTCGGTTCATTCCTTTACTGATTTAGGCTTATCCGGACAGTTACTCATTTACCTGCTCGTATTTATTGCATTAACTGTATTTATCGCAGCAAGGGCATGGAACAAATTTCCTGTTAAAGAAGGAGAGGTTTCTGCTTATTCTCGTGAATTCTGGATTTTTATGGGCGCCTTAACGCTTTCTCTGATGGCCTTCCAGGTCATATTACCTACTTCAATCCCCGTATATAACTCTTTTATGGGTTTATTCGGAATTGACTCAAATGTAGCTCCACCTGTAGATCAGGTAGCTTTTTACACTGACTTTCAATTGTATTTTGCCGTTGTTCTGGCCATTCTTTCGGGAACCGGACAGTTCTTCTGGTGGAACAAGATGGATAAAGTGAAACTGAAAGAAGCGTTGACTCCACCTGTGGTTATATCACTAATTATTTCAGCAGCCATTTTCGTCCTGGCTGACATTCATGATCCGGCATACCTGGTCCTGCTCACTGCATCAGTCTACTCGGTCGTTGCCAACAGTAAAATCTTACTCAGGTTCTCAAAATCTAACCTCAAACTATCCGGAGGTTCAATCACACACATAGGTATCGCTTTGATGCTCATTGGCATCTTGTTTTCCTCCGGTTACTCCAAGATTTTATCCAAAAACAATACGGGGTTGCTTTGGAACAAAGAGTTTCCTGATGAAGTCAATCAGAACAATCTGCTTTTATTTATCAATGAGCCCAGACAAATGGGAGAGTTTTCCTTGCTATATAAAGGCATAAGGAAGAAGACGGCGGATGATGGTTTTATAGATATCAATAATCTATCCACTACCAATCACCCACTAAAATTATTGATAAACACCCCTATGGAATCTTCTACCGGTAAGGAGCTGTTGCCCGGAGATACAGTAGATATCATCAATGCAGAAAACAGCTACTTTGAAGTACTCTACCAAAAGGAATCCGGCCCTGAATTTACACTATATCCCAGACTTCAGATCAATGAAACAATGGGGATGACAGTTTTTTCACCAGACATAAACCGTACACTAACGGCAGATTTATACAGCCATGTACGAACGTTTCCGGATCCGGAACAGGAAACAGAATGGAGTGAAGAAACCCCTGTAAAGGTGACGCCGGGAGCCCAATTCTTTGTGAATGACTACGTAGCTGTACTAAAAGATATCCAACCGGTAAATAATATTGAGGGGGTAACACTTGAAGAAGGGGACATTGCCGTGAAGGCAATCATTGAAATAGAAGGTGAAACTCAAACCTACACCGCAGAGCCATACTATGTCATCAAAGACCGGATGGCAGGTAAGATTCCAGCAACCGTTTATGACCTTGCTTCAAAAATTACTATTCAGGAAATATTGCCAGCAGAAAATAGTTTTGTTCTCGGCATTAGTCGTACACAAAAGGATTGGATCATATTAGAAGCAGTAGAAAAACCTTTTATCAATATTCTTTGGCTAGGAACCTTCTTGTTTGCTTTTGGATTTAGTGTAGCTATCTATAGACGTTACACTGATTTTAAACAGTTGCGTAAAAAAGGAATGGAATAGGCAACTATTCCGATAGAATTTAGTAATAAATTCAAAGTACATTTGACTTATTTTACTAAACGCGTCTATGATTCGCCTCCTGACTAAAAATATTCCAGGATTTTTAAAGGCTAGTAGGATTCCCAGTCTACTAATCATTAGCACAACTCAGGTCTTTACCGCTATATTTCTAGTCAGTGACTTCTCCAACAAATTTTTGCTGATGCAATCTATTAGCTTTTTTCTGTTGATTCTGTCCACACTAATGGTTGCTGCAGGTGGTTTTATTATCAATGATTATTATGATCAAAAAATTGACATGATTAATCGTCCAAAAAAAGTAATTGTGGGCACACAACTACGCAGAAGAATAGCGATGCTTTCACACATTTTATTATCTATCGCAGGGATTTCAATAGGCTTTTTATTAGACGTTAGAGTTGGAGTAATTCACATCTTTTCAACCTTTGGTCTGTGGTATTACTCCAACCATTTAAGAAGGCTTCCAATTATTGGAAATATTACCATATCATTCCTCACCAGTCTTACATTGCTTATTGTCGTAGTCTTCTTTAGAAGGCACGAGCTTCTGGTTTATTTGTATGCCTTTTTTGCCTTTCTGACTGTTTTTGTTCGTGAAATCGTAAAAGACATTGAAGATGTAAAAGGTGAAGCTGCTGCCGGTTGTCAAACCATACCAGTCGTTTGGGGAATACGAGGAGCTAAAATCTTTATTTACCTCATCATTTTAGTTGGAGGTTCATTCCTCTTGTCCTTTCTAATTACAACGGAGAGCCAGCTAGTCAAATATTACTTTTTATTATTGGTCCCGGTATTTGGTTGGTTCATTTATAAATTAGCACATTCTGACAGACAACAACATTATATTCACTTACGAATGGTAACCAATCTGATCATTTTGTCTGGGTTGATTAGCATGGTTTTGATTTAACAGGCATGATCAATATTGCAATATTTGCTTCTGGTAGTGGGACCAACGCCGAAAACCTCATTATCCATTTTCAGTCAAAATCTGATTTTAAAGTCAAAGCCATTTTTTGTAACAAGCCAAAAGCTGGGGTTTTAGAGCGGGCAAAAAATCTTGATACGAATACAATTGTATTTGATAAAGCCACTTTTACCGATCCATCATTTCTGGAAAAACTCAATGCCTTAGAAATCAATGCCATTGTACTAGCTGGCTTCTTATGGAAAATCCCCAGCTATCTTATTCAAGCATACGAAGGCAATATTATCAATATCCACCCTTCCCTTTTACCCAAATATGGCGGAAAGGGAATGTATGGATCATTCGTCCATGAGGCAGTGGTCGAAAATCAAGACAAAGCATCCGGGATTACCATTCATTTAGTCAATGAGGAGTATGATAAAGGTAAAATCATATTTCAAGCAGAGTGCCCCGTTTTGACACATGACACTCCTGAAACCCTCGCAAAGAAAATCCATGAGTTAGAATATCAACATTTCCCAAAAGTTGTTGAGGATTACTTGCTCCAAACACTTTTGAAAGAATGATTAATTCTTAGCTTTGCAGCTTTATTTTCCTGCACACATGAGCAAAGTTATAATCCAGTCAGCATTAATCTCAGTCTTCAACAAAGAAGGACTGGAACCTATTATCAAAAAACTGAATGAATTAGGGATAAAACTTTATTCTACAGGGGGTACTCAAAGTTTTATCGAGGGCATGGAAATCCCTGTGACTGCAGTAGAAAGTATTACTGATTATCCTGCCATCTTTGGCGGTCGGGTAAAAACCTTACACCCAAAAGTATTTGGTGGGATATTATATCGGAGGGGGCTATCTCAGGATGAACAGGAAAAAGAGCAGCACGATATACCAGCCATTGATCTGGTAATCGTAGACCTTTATCCCTTTGAGGAAACAGTAGCAAGTGGTGCTTCAGAAGAAGACATCATTGAGAAAATAGACATAGGAGGAATAGCACTTATCAGAGCTGCTGCCAAAAATTTCAAAGATGTAGTGATTGTTAGCTCAAGAAAATACTATGCTGACATGCTCGCTCTCTTGGAGTCAGGAAATGGAAGTACTGAATTGAAAGACAGAAAGCTATTCTCTGCAAGGGCGTTCGATACCTCATCTCATTACGACTCAGCTATTTTCGAATACCTTAATGCCGAAGATCAAGTACCTTCTATTAAGGTTAGTGCCTCAGACGGCCAAATCCTAAGGTACGGAGAAAACCCACATCAGAAAGGTGTTTTCTATCCTGGGAAAGAGCCCTATTTTGAGCAGCTACACGGAAAAGAAATATCCTACAATAACCTGGTAGACATTGAAGCAGCTATCCAATTAATCAGTGAGTTTGGGGATGAAACAGTTTTTGCCATACTCAAGCATAATAATGCCTGTGGTATTTCAAGGGGCAGTAATGTCACAGGAGCATACAAAAAAGCATTTCAAGCGGATACGACTTCAGCATTCGGGGGAGTACTCATATGCAATAAGGAAATAGATCTGGAAGCTGCCACTGAAATGAATAGTCTATTCTTTGAGATTCTGATTAGTCCCTCATTTACTCCGGATGGTTTGGAAGTGCTCCAGACAAAGAAAAACAGGATCCTATTGAATTTAAAGAAAAAATGGGATGGTAAATCAGTCTATAAGTCAATGTTGAATGGGGTTTTGGCTCAGGATTTTGATGCGAAAACAGATGCCAAGGCTGACTTAAAGACCGTAACGAAAAAAGAGACCATGCCTGCTGAAGTTGATGATCTGATTTTTGCTTCGAAAGTTTGCAAGCATTCGAAATCCAATACGATTGTTTTGGTTAAGGATCAGCAACTGCTTGCAAGTGGCGTAGGACAGACTTCCAGAGTGGATGCACTAGAGCACGCTATTCAGAAAGCCAATAATTTTGGATTTGACCTTCATGGAGCAGTAATGGCTTCTGATGCTTTCTTCCCATTCCCTGATTGTGTAGAGATTGCAAGCAAAGCGGGAGTAAAATCTATTATTCAGCCCGGTGGGTCTGTAAAGGATCAATTATCTATTGATTATTGTGATCAACATGATTTATCGATGGTTTTTACGGGTACCAGACATTTTAAACATTAGTTAACGCATTGAATACAAAACAATTCGTAACTTTCACAAACAAAATATTGACCAAAATATAAATGGGTTTTTTCGATTTTTTTAACAATGACATTGCAATTGATCTTGGTACCGCCAACACACTAATAATTTATAAAGATAAGATTGTTGTTGACGAGCCATCAATTATTGCAATTGACAAAGCTTCAAATAAAGTTCTTGCCATCGGTCGAAGTGCAATGCAAATGCATGAAAAGACTCATGAAAATATTAAAACCATCCGTCCACTAAAAGATGGCGTGATTGCAGATTTCCATGCTGCTGAGCACATGATTCGGGGAATGATCAAAATGATTGATAGCAATAATCAAAAGTGGTTACCCTCTTCACACCGAATGGTTATATGTATTCCTTCAGGAATTACAGAAGTGGAAAAACGTGCAGTCAGGGATTCCGCTGAACATGCGGGTGCGAAAGAAGTATATATGATTCACGAGCCTATCGCTGCAGCCATTGGAATCGGGATCAATATTGAGCAACCTATTGGCTCAATGGTAGTAGACATAGGGGGTGGTACAACAGAAATTGCTGTTATCGCACTAAGTGGAATTGTCTGCGATCAATCGATCAGAGTAGCTGGTGACTCCTTTAATAAAGACATACTCGATTACATGCGACGACAACACAACTTGTTGATTGGCGAAAGAACCGCAGAACGTGTAAAGATAGAAGTAGGTTCTGCCTTGACAGAACTGGATGATGGACCTGAAGATTATGAAATAAGAGGTAGAGATCTGATGACAGGTATTCCAAAAGTGATCAAAATATCCTACTCAGAAATTGCCTTTGCCATTGATAAATCAGTTTCTAAGATTGAAGAGGCTGTTTTAAAAGCATTAGAAATATCACCACCTGAACTATCTGCCGATATATATGACAACGGAATTTATTTGACTGGAGGGGGAGCATTATTAAGAGGTCTTGATAAGCGCCTATCCATGAAAACTAAATTGCCAATTCATATTGCAGAGGATCCCTTAAGAGCAGTAGTAAGAGGTACCGGTCTTGCGCTTAAACTACTCAATACTTACAAGCCGGTATTAATGACCTAGGAGATTAAATGCGGAACCTATTAGACTTCCTTTACCGATATAGAACTTTCGGGTTGTTTATTGTATTGGAGGTTTTCTGTGCATGGCTAATTGTAAGCTACAATAAAAGGTACAATGCTTCCTTTTTAAATTCCAGTAATGCCTTAGCAGCAAATATTAGTCAGGCAACACAGAATACAGAAAACTACTTTAATCTCCTGGAGATTAACCAACAGCTATTGGCTGAAAATGAAAAGCTCAGGGAACAACTGCTTAGCAATCCTAAATCATATGCAGGCAGTGACAGCTCACGCAGCCGTTATCATGCAACTAAAGCCCGCGTGATAAATAACACATATAGCAGGAGCATGAATTTCCTGACACTCGACGTAGGACTGAGAGATAGCATTGCCCCTGGTATGGGAGTAATCTCTTCAACAGGAATTATCGGGCAGGTAAAATCTGTTTCAAATCACTTTTCTACAGTAATTTCTTTGTTGCACAGGAACCTTATGGTCTCCAGCACGCTTAAAAGAACAAACACCATTTGTACGGTGATGTGGGATGGCAGTTCACCAATTAAAGCCGAAGTGAAATTTGTACCCAAACACATTGATCTGCAAGTTGGTGATTCCGTGGTAACTTCAGATTTTAACTCTGTATTTCCACCAGAAATTATGATTGGTATTGTATCAGAAATTAATGTAAAAAGTGAAGATGTATATTATGGTGCAGTCGTGGATTTAGCTACTGATTTTACCTCCTTAAATTATGCATACGTAATATCCGATGACTTAAAAAATGAAAAAGACAGCCTTGAGGCGCAATTAGCACAGTGATAAGAGTTAACTA
This sequence comes from Marinoscillum sp., assembly GCA_043554545.1. Taxonomy (GTDB): domain Bacteria; phylum Bacteroidota; class Bacteroidia; order Cytophagales; family Cyclobacteriaceae; genus UBA7330. The sequence goes on from CP121337.1 coordinate 4,180,947, forward strand.
CATATTACAAACCGTCTACTTCTTTGTATTTCTTTTGATACAAATCCCGCTGCTGTATCGCCTTGTCTTTTTTGAAACCGCGTTTGGGTTTTTTTATCTGGGTTTTATTCTTTTCCTCCCCTATGGACTCAGTAGAAGTTTAGTCATGATCTTTGGATTATTAAGTGGCTTATTAATTGATGTTTTTTCTAATACACCAGGGATTCATGCCTCTGCTTGCATCCTGATTGCTTTCATCAAAGACTACTGGTTTAATATTGCAAATGAACACTCAGATGAAGAAGTAGATCTCTCGATTAACACACTGGGGCTGTGGGGCTTCTTAAAATATGCTTATCCATTAATTTTTATACACCATTGTATTATTTTTATTGTTGAGAATGGCGGATTGAGCAATTTTGGCATTCTAAGTGGAAAGATTTTTTATAGCTCTTTGCTAAGTTTTATCATCATCCTGACCATTGGTTTCCTTTTAAGCCCTAAAAGACAAAGGATATGAATCGAGGTTTAATCATTCAGGTGTTTATTGTAATCATTGGGCTAACTTTTGCTATCCGCCTACTCACCATCCAGGTGTTCAATGAGGATTACAAAGTTGCTGCTGAAAATAATGTAATTCAGAAAATTGTAGACTATCCATATCGGGGATTGGTCTATGATACCAACAATAAGTTACTGGTATTTAACACGCCCGTATACGATTTGATGATTGTTCCCAAAGAAGCAGAACTCAAAGATAGTACGGCACTATGTGATCTATTGGAGATTTCTCATGAAGAATTCGTTTCAAAATATAATGAAGCAAAATCTTATTCTCCGATTTTGGCTTCAAAGTTTATGGAGCAGATACCGAATGACTTTTTTGCTTCTATCCAGGATCAATTGGTATCATACCCCGGCTTTTATGCATTACCCAGAACGGTAAGAGATTACTCATCACCCATCATGGCAAATACCATGGGGTATGTAGGAGAGGTTGATCGTAAGATCATCAGAAATGATACCACGAATTACTATAAATCTGGTGACTTCATTGGGATAACAGGCGTTGAAAAGAAGTATGAAAAATACTTAAGAGGAAAGCGAGGAACACGTTACCAAATGGTCAATGTGCAGGGCGTGGTAAAAGGAGCCTTCAAGGATGGCGAATACGATACTGTTCCAATTCCAGGCGAAAATATTCAACTTACCATTGACAAGGAGCTCCAGGAATATGCAGAAAAACTTTTAGATGGAAAGATTGGTGGAGTCGTTGCTATACATCCATCAACGGGTGAAATTCTCACCATTGCTTCCTACCCTTCCTATGACCCGGCAAGCCTCAGTGGAAGGGAAAGAGGAAAAAACTTTTTTGGATATCTAAATGACACTTTAATGCCACTATTCAATAGACCTTTGCAAGCAACATATCCTCCTGGATCTATGTTTAAGGTTGTTCAGTCACTGATTGCACTTGAGGAAGGTCAGCTAGGCCCTGAGGAAAAAATCATGTGTGAAGGTAACCTAATCGGCGACCACGCCCCTCCTGGTATTTATGATGTACGCAAAGCCATTGAAAAATCATCGAATAATTTCTACTTTAAAGTCTTTAGAAGAGTAATTCAGCAGGGTTTTGATGAAAGTGCGTATCTGGACTCAAGGATAGGACTGGAAAAGTGGCATGAATATATTGATAAGTTTGGGTTAGGTAGGAAACTTGGGGTTGACATCCCGAATGAATCTGCTGGATTTGCTCCTTCACTCGCTTATTATGACCGCATTTATGGGGAAAACAGATGGAAGTTCTCCAACATTTACTCCTTAAGTATTGGACAAGGGGAACTTTTGGTAACTCCTATTCAAATGGCCAACTTATGTGCCATCGTTGCGAATAAAGGTTACTACATGACCCCACATATTGTAAAAAGCGTTAATGGAAAACCAATTGAAAATGCGGTCAAAAATGACGTGGGAATTTCTCCTGAGCATTTCGGACCCGTCATTGACGGAATGGAACGGGTAGTTGCTCATGGATCCGGTCTAAGGGCAAGAATGCCTGACATTGCTGTGTGTGGAAAAACGAGTACGGTAGAAAATCCTCATGGCGAAGATCATTCCGGATTTATGGCTTTTGCACCCAAAGAAAATCCCCAAATTGCGGTAGCAGCATATGTAGAAAATGCCGGCTGGGGTGCTCGAGCAGCAGCAGCTACTGCCAGCTTGATCATAGAAAAATACCTTACGGGGGAAATAAAAAGAACTTGGCTAGAAGACTACGTACTAAAGGGTGATTTTGCTGACAAGAAAGTGGAGAAAAAAGTGAAAAAAGATACCCTGGAGCTAAAACCTGTTAGGGAAGTGGCAAATAATTGATATGAGAGGAGACCAACTACTGTATCGGTTAGACTGGCTCACCATAGCCATCTATTTTGCTTTGGTCATCGGTGGATGGTTAAGTATTCATGCTGCTGAATATAACCCGGATGTAGGTAGCAGTATCTTTAATTTTAGTACAAGTGCAGGTCGACAATTCGTATGGATAAGCACTTCCATCGGCCTAATTACATTCATCATGCTGCTCGATTTTAGGATCTATGACACCATCTCTTATTTTGTATATGGGGGAATGATCATTGTGTTGATCCTCGTGCTTTTTTTTGGTAAAGAAGTAGCAGGTTCCAGGTCATGGTTTGCCATTGGTAGCTTTGAGTTTCAACCATCAGAGATTGCAAAATTTGCAGTAGCACTCGCATTGGCCAGGTATTTAAGCAAAAGCACCAGGAAAACATCGGAGCTTCAGGTACAGATCATTGGATTTCTGTTATTCATGGCACCCATGATACTTGTCATTCTTCAGGGAGATGCCGGTACTGCAATCATTTATGGCTCAATGGTGATTGTGCTTTTTAGAGAAGGAATGCATCCTATTTTTTTGGTTGGAGCCATAGGGATAGTCCTGCTATTCATTCTTACCCTTCTTGTTAGCCAATTGGTATTGATAATTTTTCTGGTCGTTTTGGCAATGCTAATTATCGGCTTGGTGGGAAAATCATTAAATAAAGTCATCCTGACTGTCGTATCAACTATTGTGGCAATAGCTTTTGTGTTTAGCGTTGACTTTATCCTTAATGATGTACTTAAACCACATCAGCAAAAAAGGGTAATGTCACTGGTCAATCCCAATGCTGATCCATTAGGTATTGGATGGAATGTAACACAGTCAAAAATTGCAATAGGATCTGGAGGCTGGCTTGGGAAAGGCTACCTGGAGGGTACCCAAACGAAATTTGATTTCGTGCCTAAACAAACAACTGATTTCATCTTTTCTACTATTGGTGAGGAACAAGGGTGGTTGGGCAGTGTCTTGCTTATTGCTTTATTTACTACCCTGCTGGTAAGGCTCATATTTCTTGCAAACCGTCAAAAATCAGGATTTGCCAGAATCTATGGTTATGGAGTCACCTCTATACTTTTCATGCACTTTGCGCTAAATATTGCCATGACGATAGGTCTTTTTCCTGTGATTGGTATTCCGTTGCCCTTTTTCAGCTACGGAGGGTCAAGCTTGTGGGGTTTTACTTTGTTGCTATTTGTCTTTTTAAAATTAGATGCTCACCGAATGCAGGTATTACAAAGAATGTAATTACCTGAATCGTCTAAAAACTACTTTTAGTAACTCTTTAACCTCCACGCTGTTCATGTCCCAGTCATATTTTGCTGAATAGGAAGAAACAAGTAATTCTACTGATTCATCAAATGAGCTGCATGTTTCTATTTTCTCTACAGCTTCTAGAAAAACAGCTTTCTCACCACCAAATAATTCGGAGGTAAACATAAACTCCTGGTTGACAGAAATGGCCTCCAGAATAGAGGAGATTTTCTTCTGCTGATGTTTAATGGCTACGGAAACCTCTTCCTTTTTATATTGATCATGTAATGTTTCCTGATTCTTTTCAAACTTCTTATTTAATGAATCATCAGTTTCCACTATTTGCTCTTCCTCTTCAAATGAATCTTTATCACTGAGGGGGTCAGAGTCGGATTTCTCCTTGGTTTCAGTGGCTGACTCGGCTTCTGTATCATAATCATCATCATTTGTGATGGAAACCGGCTCAGACTCAGTATCACGCGCTAGACCTGGATCAATCTTTGATTCAGTGTGCGTATCATCCACTTGTGAGGCAACTTCATCCGGTGCCTCTTCTTCATCTCCTCCGGTGTCTTCAGGCTCAGTAACAGCATCAGACTCTTCTTCCTCAACAGGCATTTCACTTTCCACAAAAACTTCTTCTTCCACATCCTCCTGTATAATACAATCATCAATGGAGATCTCCACTACATCACTTAATGCCGTAAGCTCTTTCTCAATAATGCTATCTACAGATTTTTGGCTAATCAACTGATCCCACTCCGCTAGAAAATCCTCAATGGACACATTTTGTTTTTCATCAAGTAGGTAGGCCAGGTCCTCTTGATAAACCTTAAAATACCTGGAAAGCGTTTTTATCCCGGAGACTAGCTTGATTGACTTTTGTTCTACTTCTTCTCTCAAAGCCTCGCCAGGTGTGAGTATCCAGTAAATAGTCCTTTTTATTGCTTCCTCAAGTAAAGGTTTTAAGTCGGTGGTCTCCACGGCTATATGCTGAGATAATACATTCATATAGTTGGTCAAGGCCTTCCTGACATCCTCATTTTTATAGTCAAAATAAGGGCTTTCCAATTTCTTCATTTCTTCCTGCCAACGGGTATATAGGGACTTAAGAATAAAAAAATTGACTTGTTTGGAAGAAGTTAAACTAACGATCTCTTTGCCTGTAATCGTTGACTTATCCACGTCTATTGAAGATATTACCCCTTCAGAAAACCGAGTGCCATATTCAGAAATAAACTGATCGTTTAAATTACTTTGCATATCACTTTGTGTATTGAATTAATAAAGCAAAAGGAAATCCATTGAAGTAAAGCTATTTATTGTGATTGGAAAACGAAAGACCTGAGGGTTATTTTACATCAGTCATTAGATTGTTGCATCATCACTCAAGGTGATCGTTTAAATTTACAGAGATAGAACAGGGAAAAATGTTTGTAGAACCTCAATTAACAAATAAAAAATCCGGAAATGTCGGATGGATAGAAGCCATCTGTGGTTGTATGTTTTCAGGTAAAACTGAAGAGCTTATTCGAAGAATGAATAGAGCACTTATCGCCAAACAACGTGTTGAGATTTTTAAGCCAATCATTGATAAAAGATATCACCAATCTAAAGTGATTTCCCATAATCACAGTCAGATACATTCTACGCCAGTGATAAATGCCAGTGATATACTACTCCACACTAAAGACTGCGAGGTAATTGGTATAGATGAGGCGCAGTTTTTCGATGAGGCCATTTTGGATGTAGTCAGACATCTGACGCTCATAGGAAAACGTGTTATCATTGCTGGATTAGACATGGACTTCAAAGGCAGGCCATTTCATCCCGTGGATAAAATTTTATCTATTTCAGATTTCATTACCAAATTGCATGCTGTATGTATGGAATGTGGAAGTATCGCTTCTTTTTCACATAGAACAACTAATTCTGACGACATGGTCGTTTTAGGAGAGAAAGACGTCTATAAAGCATTATGTAGGTCCTGTTTTTATGAAAAGAATAACCCTAATTAGTCTTCTGTTCATATCATTTCTAGATGGTGAGACCCAGCAAATACCCCTGGAAACCTGGAGGACGCATTTCAGCTATGTACAAGTAAAACACCTTACAGCTACACCAGACAAAATATTCTGTGCTGCAGAAAATGGCTTGTTCTATTATGACCTGGAAGATAATAGCGTAAATAAATTGGGAAAACTTGATGGCCTTTCAGATGTTGGTATCTCAGCAATGGGCTATTCAAATGCCACCAATACAATTGTAATTGGCTATTCATCAGGCAACATCGACTTAATTACGGAAGATGGGATAATCAATATTGATGATTTTAAGTTATCCAATCTGGTAACAGATAAATCAATTAAAGACATTGTCTTTTATGACAGCCGCGCGCTGATTGCCACATCACTGGGAGTCATTGTGGTATCAATTAACAATCAGGAAATAATAGAAAATTATCGATCTATCGGAACAGGAGGTGAAGATGCGGAAGTAAGCTATTTATATATACGCAATGATACCCTTGTTGCAATTACAAATCTGGGAATCCAGTCAGGCCCTCTCAACAAAAATCTACTAGATTTTAATAACTGGAAGAGATATCCCGAAACAGAAAATCAGAAAAATGCCTTTTTGGGAAGCCAGGGAAGCCACTTGTATAGCATTAAAAATGACTCAGTCCTGCTCGTTTTGAAAAACGGCACATGGTCTGAAAATGGCCTGGTATTTCCAAACAGCGTACGTGCTTTTAGTACACATAATAATTCCTTGTATGTTACCACTGAAGCAAATGTTTTCCAATTTGATGGTATTTCATTGACGTTGGAGTACTCCAGTTCAAATGGCCCTATAAATGATCTCTTGGTAGAAGAAGACATTTGGCTTGGGACAGAACAAGGAGGGTTGTTAAGAAAAAGCTCAGAAGAATCCATTTATCCGAATGGTCCAATAGCAGATGGAGCTTCAAATGTGGTCACAGTATCAGGTGAAACCTATTTATTTTTTGGTCCGGACCCCTCCACCTATAATGGAGAATCAGATGGATTGGGCTATAATGTATTTGATGGGAATGACTGGAAATATCGGGAAATTCAGGGTTTTTATAACTTGTCAGACATCGTCAAATGGAGAGAGGGACTCTATTTCTCTTCCATAGGAGATGGCATCTACTCAGCTACCGAAAATCGAATTTTCAATCAGAATAACAGCACGCTCACTAATAGTAAAAATGGCAACGGGCCAATTATTACAGACCTCGTGTCCGGCTCAGATTTATGGGTTGCTTCCTATGATAACACCAACCCAATTGCCACACTTAATACCGAAAATCTAATCTCAAACTTTCCTGAAACCACTGTAGGCACAGATGAACCTATTCGTCTTGCACTTACACTTGAAGGTCCGATTCTCATTCAAAACTCAACAGCAAATGGCGGTGGGATAATTGGCTTCGATCCCCCATCCATACAAAAAAGATTTACAACCGCATCTGACCTGCCTTCAAACAACATCAAAGCTTTGATTATTGATCAGGAAGATGGTGCATGGGTAGGCACGACTAACGGACTGGTAGCGTTTCCTGACGCTTCTTTTATCATTGATTTTCCAGAACCGGTGACTCCAGTTTTTGAAAATAGCCTGCTTTTTGAAGGTGATGAGATCTACGCACTGGCGGCAGATGGGGGAAATAGAATTTGGGTGAGTACCAGGGAAGGCCTATGGGTTTTCAATCGCTCACTAACTGAAATTGTACACTTCTTTACCGAGGAAAACAGTCCATTGCCCTCCACACAGATCAGTCTACTTGAATATCAGGCTGAAAGTGGTGAAATGTATATTCAAACAGATAAAGGGCTGGTTTCTTTTAGAAGTAGTTCCTCTCAGGCAAAAAGTGGATACAACGAGGTTTCAATTTTTCCAAACCCTGTCCGGCCAGGATATACAGGATTGGTAGGCATTTCGGGCCTGGTGTATAATACCCTGGTAAAAATCACCAACATCGATGGAAAATTGATCAAAGAAATTGCGACAAATGGAGGCACTGCATCATGGGACTTACTAGATTACAATAATCAGAAAGTCGAATCGGGTGTGTATTTTGTGTTTACCTCTTCCGTAAATGGTGAAGAAAAATACGTAGGAAAAATAGCCGTTGTGAACTGATGATTCAAAAAACAAAAGGCATTGTCATCCACTACATTAAATATCAGGATACATCGATTATCGTAAAAATATTTACTGATGAGTTTGGTCTGGTCCCTTTCATTATCAATGGTATCAGAAGCAGTAAGTCAAAAAGAAGTATCGGCTACTTTCAACCTTTCTCATTACTTGAGATTGTTGCATATATCAAGGGAGGAAGAGAAATCCAACGATTATCAGAGTATAAGTATCTGCAGCCGACTCATAATATCTCTCAGGACATAAGAAAAGGCACCATTGTGCTCTTTCTCTCTGAAATACTTGGGAAGGTATTGCATCAGGAACAAGGCAATCAACATGAGCTTTTCGATTTTTTACATGATATGGCCATTTCACTGGATCACCTGACGACCGGTGTAGAAAATTTTCATTTACACTTTCTTATTCGGCTTACTCCTTTTTTGGGCATTGGAATCTCAGACGGGGAAGAATTATTGGATTCAATGGAAACAGAAACCTCTGATCAACATGTACTGGATTTTATATCCAAACTCGCACACTCGGAATTGGAAGATACATTGGCTTCCTCTGGAAATGAGCGAACAAAAGCCCTAAACCTGATACTCAGGTACTACCAGCACCACGGAACGCCTTTAGGTGACATAAAGTCCATGAAAGTACTTCATCAGGTATTTAATTAATTAATCAATTGGTTTATTTTTGAACATACCCAATCAATATGAGTGATCGACTTTTCGCAGAAATTCCATCTCTGGACTTACATGATTTTACAAAAGGTACGCCGGAAGAGAAAAAGGCATTTGTTTCTTCACTTGGTGAAGCCTATGAAAACATAGGGTTTGTCGCCATAAAAAATCATGGACTATCTTCAAAACTGACAGAAGCACTTTACAAAGACGTAAAGGCATTCTTTTCACTTGATGACACCACAAAGAAAAAATATGAAAAACCTAAGCTTTTTGGCCAAAGAGGCTATATCAGTAAAGGAAAGGAAAAAGCAAAAGATCACAATACCGGAGATCTAAAGGAATTCTATCATGTTGGACAACCAGCAGAAAATCAGTTGCCTGAATACCCTGAAAATATTTGGCCCGAAGAAATTCCCGAATTCAAGACGCATACGACAGAAGCCTTTCGAATCCTCGAAAATGCAGGCATTCAAATGTTGAAAGCCATTGCATTGTTTCTTGAACTCGAAGAAAACTACTTTGATGAAAAGGTAAAAAGTGGAAATAGTATTCTGCGGCAGATTCACTATTTTCCAATTGAAAACCCGGAAACGATTCCTCCTGATGCAGTACGAGCTGCTGAACACGGAGATATTAATCTCATTACCCTTTTGATGGGAGCCAGTGCAGACGGTTTACAAGTGTTGCGAAGAGATGGAAAATGGATTCCAATCACAGCCTTACCAGACCAGATCATCGTGAATGTTGGTGACATGCTCTCCAGGTTAACAAATAATAAATTAAAGTCTACCATTCATCGGGTAGTTAACCCTCCAGTTGAATTAATGAAAACTTCAAGGTTTTCTATCCCATTCTTTATGCACCCGATCTCTGGCATGGATCTTTCATGTCTACCCAATTGCATTAACGAGAAAAATCCAAAGCAATTTTCAGATACTACTGCCGGCGAATTTCTTAACTTACGTCTGAGTGAAATCGGGCTAAAGGCATAAATGACTTTTAGGACTGTACGATATATTATTTTCTTAAAGGATGTACTCATCCTCTCTGTAACTTCATTTGGAGGCCCTCAGGCTCATCTGGCGATGTTTCTGGACATGATGGTGAAGAAGCGCGCCTATCTTAGCGAACAAGACCTGATCGAGCTCTATGCCCTTTGTCAGGTACTACCTGGACCCACATCTACACAAACAATTACGGCACTCGGCTTTAAGATAGGAGGGCCGGGTCTAGCTTACCTTACACTTATTGCCTGGATGCTTCCTGCTGTCTCCATTATGATTGTATTGGGTATCTCTATGACCTACTTCCAGTCGATGAACATATCGCTGGATTTTTTAAAATTTATCCAGCCCATTGCGGTAGGTATCGTCGCCTATTCAGCTTACAGAATCAGCAGTAGCGTAGTATCTACGCGTACAGGGTTTTTTCTGATGTTTATTTCCGCATTTGTAGCATATATCTTTCGATCTCCCTGGACCTTTCCAATTATTCTCATCTTTGGTGGGTTTGTAACTGCTTTTAAATTCAAGCAACAACCAATTGAAGAGAAACATCGCATCAAAATTAATTGGTCAAATTTTATCCTGTGGATCTCCGTATTGATTTTCGCAGCCATTATAGGAGGAATCACAAAGTATCTGCCAATCCGGCTATTTGAAAATTTTTATAGAAATGGCTCGCTCATCTTTGGAGGAGGACAGGTGCTCGTTCCTTTATTGTATACAGAATTTGTGGAATTTAAAAGATACCTCACTTCAGAGGAATTTCTCTCAGGATACGGGTTCGTGCAGGCACTTCCCGGGCCTGTTTTCTCATTTAGTGCTTATGTTGGCACCATTAGTATGAGAGATGGAGAGATCTGGGAACAAGTCCTTGGTGGATTTATGGCAACAGCAGGTATATTTCTCCCCGGAACATTTTTCATCTTCTTTGTGAGTAGGTTCTGGGAAGAATTAAAGAAATATCGAGTAGTAAAAGCTTCGCTGGAAGGCATAAATGCTGTGAGTTCAGGATTGGTCATTGCAGCAACTTTTCTGCTGCTAGAACCCATTTCACAAACTACCCTGAATTATACCATTATTATAGGTACGATTTGCCTAATGTTCTTTACCAGGATTCCAACACCTTTCATTGTAATTATCGGCTTGATCACTGGTATTATTTTTAATTAATCCAAAGCCAGTAAAAATCCGGTCATAAAAAAAACCCAACCGATATGATTGGGTTCTCTGTTTTCTTATTCGTTTATACTTATTCAGCAGGAGGTGTTATCCCTAATTTCTTCAATACCAACTTAGTAACGTCATCTTCCGGACGTGCATAAAGCATGACATCAATTCCAGGTGCGCCCAGGTTGAAAATGTGTGAATACCCATTCTCTTTAGCCACATCCTCGATTGCTTTTCCAATCTTCTCGTAAGCTGGTTTAAGCAACTCTTCAGATTTCCTTTGAATTGATTGTTGAGCATCCGCCTGAAATTTCTCTAGAGACTGTCGAAGGGCAGTAAGTTCCTGTTCCTTATCAGCTCTAATTAATTCATCCCAGGATTCAACATTGGTTTGGTAGTCTGCCATTTTAGTTTCAAACTCCTTATACTTCGCTTGTAACTGGTTCTGTAGCACTTTTTCCCGGCTTTTCAAATCTGCTTCTATCTGCTTGGCTTCAGGAAGCTGATTTAAAATATAATCGGGCGTGGTATATCCAATCTTTACGTCTCCCTGTGCTGTCGCAGTAAATGTGATAGCAGTCAAGGCTATTGCTATAATCAAAAATTTAGTTTTCATATTCTTTAAAATTCAATTTAATTGTTCCATCACCAAAATCGTTCCGAAACTACTTTTCTATCTAATTATTTTCTGTTTCTTTATTTTCACCAATACCTAAATCTTCGATGACATAGTCCGTGTAATCATGCACAGGGTTGGTATAAATCATGACCAGCTCCCCTGATTTATCAAAAACTATTTCTAGTCGATTGTTCTTAGCTACTCTTTCTACAGCCTCAAAAACCCGGTCCTGAACAGGCTTAATCAATTCCTTTTTCTTCAAAAAATAAAGCCCATCAGATCCAAATATCTGTCGCTGAAAATCCTTCACCTCTCTCCACTTTCTATCAATTTCCTGTCTGCGCTCCTCTTTAAGCTCTGCGGTCAACAGCACCTCTTCAGCCTTTAACGCTGTCTCCATCTCCTCCACTTCTCCAAGCTTTTGCTGAATTTCTCCCTCCCATCCTTTAGCCAACACCTCTATTTCAGCTTGTGCTTCTTTGTATTCGGACATTCTACTCAAAATATATTGCGTATCTACATACCCGAATTTTTGGGCAAAAATATCATTAATACCGAAAAGAAAAAGCAAATAGAAAAATGTTAGTGATATTTTCATGTACTATCTGATCTGTTGACCTAAAGAGAAATGGAATTGTGATCCACTCACATCCTGCTGTCCAGGCGCTGGATCTAACCCATAACCCCAATCTAATCCGAGCAACCCAAAGGCTGGCATAAATATCCTCACCCCAAGACCAGCAGATCTTTTTAGTTCATAAGGATTGAATTCACTAAACCCTCCCCAGTTATTTCCTGCTTCAAAGAATCCTTGCACATAAATAGTTGCTGATGGGTTCAAGGAAACTGGATATCTTAATTCTAAAACATATTTTGAGAATATCGTACCTCCTCTAAGGCCCTCATCATCTACTGGTGTGATACTGTTATTTTCATACCCACGTAACCCAATCACATCAGTACCCAACAGGAAGTTCTGTCCGGTCAATCCATCTCCACCTAGCTGAAACCTTTCAAATGGTCCAACGCCAACTCTGTCGCTATAGGACCCGAGATATCCAAAATGTGCCCGAGGAGCAAAAACCAAATCTCCGATTATCTTCAGGTAGTATTTAGCGTCAAAATTCCACTTATGATATTCCAACCACTTATACTTTTCCTCTGCAGATGCATTTTCATAATCTAAGTTACTAAACAGTGACAGAGGTGGAGTAAATGAAGCACTCAATGATACAGCTGAACCAGACCTTGGATACATCGGACTGTCAAAGGAATTTCTCGCAATTGTTGAATTAAATATTACACTATTAGAGACACCTGTAGAAAATCCCAATGAGTTACCATAGTTAAATAAGTCATATTTCTGATACTGCAGAAAATTACTTACCGTGAAGAAATCATCAGGCCATCTTACATTTCTACCTAATGATACGGTTACGCTTGACACTTTTAGCGTGCCTGAAAAGTCTGAAGCACTAAAGAAACTAGTTCTTAGCCTCGAAACAGAATGGCTGAAACTCACCCCAAAATTATTTCTCCGTTTTCCTCCCAACCAGGGTTCATTAAACGAAATTGAATAGCTCTGAAAACTGTTTCCATTAGCTTGTAATCTGATTGATAGCTTTTGACCATCACCCATAGGAAGTGGCCTCCATTTATCAAAGTGAGGAATATTCCGCATGGAAAAGTTATTAAAGCTCAATCCAAGTGTACCGACAAACCCAAATACTCCACCCCATCCACCAGATAGCTCGATTTGGTCATTGGGTCTCTCAACCAATTGCCATTCGATATCCACTGTTTCTTTTACAGGGTTTGGTCTGACATCTGGAGTTATCTGCTCCGGATCAAAATATCCTAGTTGAGAAAGTTCTCTCTGTGTCCTAATCAACTCAGACCGATTGAATTTTTGACCTGGGATTGTTCTTAGCTCGCGATAGACTACATGGTCATTTGTCTTGTCATTTCCACTGATTGTTACTCTGTCTATTGTAGCCTGAGGGCCTTCTTTGATTCGCATTTCCAGATTTACGGAATCACCATCATAGCCAACTTCAATTGGATTTACCTGGAAAAATAAATATCCATTGTCCATATAAAGCGAACTAATATCAGCTCCAGTTGGGTTAAACTGTAGTCGCTTATTGACTAACTCAAGGTCATAGATATCCCCTTCATCTATTCCTAACACCCGATCGAGTAATTGATCATTGTGGACGTAATTCCCAGACCAGGTAATGTCCCCGAAATAGTACTTTTTACCTGGGTCAACGACAAAGTCAATATTGAGATACTTATTATTGATATTATAAACTGTGTCAGAAATTATCTCAGCATCCCGATAGCCTTTTGATTGATAGAAAGCAATCAGCAATTTCTTATCGGCTTCATATTCTGATTTGATAAATTTGGAAGATTTGAAAAAGTTGACGTTTAGATTATTTGAGATGTATTCCTGAAGTCTCCTTTTATCAACATCTTGTCTGTGTGTCAAAAAATGCACCAGATTGAGCGGGTTGAGAAGATTGAGTGTTTTTGCCAACAAATCCTTGGGCAATGCAATTCTTGGCAGCTCCCCGGTCTTTTTGAGTTTGCTCCTCAGCTTACCAGAAGGAAAAATGGTGTCTCCAACGAATTCAATGTCCTTAATTTTTACCTTTTTGTTCTTATCAACAATAATTCGGATACCCGTTCCATTGTTAATAACCGTATCCTGAGAAGGTACCACTTTCACTTGCGCATTTAAATAACCTTTACCCTCAAAATATTTTTTTACAGTGAGTTCGGTATTCTTCATCACTACATCTGTGAGTATTCTTCCCTTAACCAGGTCAACCTTTTCCTTCAGCTCACTTTCCTGACTTCGGTTTATCCCTTCAAATTCATAGTTTACCAACCTTGGGCGTTCTGACAATTCAATTTTTAACCAAATCTGATTGCCTTCAACTTTAGTCGCAAAAATATTTACGTTACCAATAATCCCCTGTTTCCAGAGTTTTTTAATGGCTTGTGAGATATCATCTCCAGGAATCTTAATGACATCACCCACCTTTAAGCCTGAAATTGAGATTAGCGCGTTACTATCCAAAAACTCAACTCCAGAAACTGAAATTTCGGCAATCTCATATTCTCTTGGATTAGAGTAGTTGATTGAAATACCACTTTGACTATCGTTTTCAACAGGTTTTCTACCAAAATTGATTTGTCCTGACACTTCCAAACTGGAGATCATGACAACCACCAATATCAGAAGACTCTGATTTATTTTCTTATACATTTATCTGCTCACTTATCATTCCAAATCTTCTTTCTCGCTGCTGGTAAGATACGATGCCTTCATAAAGGTGTTCTTTTCTGAAATCCGGCCATAATACCTCTGTGAAAAATAATTCTGTATAGGCCATCTGCCACAAAAGAAAATTACTAATCCTTTTTTCACCACTTGTTCTAATCAATAGTTCAGGTTCAGGGAATGCTGCTGTTGACAAATGCTGTTGGAAAACTTCATTTGTAACATTTTCTGCAGGTAATTCTCCGTTCAAAACCTTCTTATTAATCTCTTTAGTTGCATTTACAATATCCCATCTACCACTGTAGTTCAAAGCCAAAATAAGGTTAAGGCCGGAATTCTTATTTGTTTTTTCTTTCGTATCCTTCAATTGTTCCCTCGCTTTTCGAGGTAACTCATTGATATCTCCAATTGAATGAAGCCTGATGTTATTTTCCATCAAGGTCCCATATTCATCATTGATCGTGGATACCAGTAAGGACATCAATCCATCTACCTCCACTTTCGGTCTTGCCCAGTTTTCAGTTGAGAATGCATATAAAGTCAAACACTTAACTCCCAGTTCGGCACAGCCTTCTGCTGCCTCCCTAACCGCCTTAATGGCATTTCTATGCCCAAAAATCCTTGCAGCACCCTTTTTCTTTGCCCAACGCCCATTCCCGTCCATTATAACGGCGATGTGGCTCGGTAGATTGCCTAAATCAATTTGCTCCTTCAATCCCATACAGGCGTAAATAAACGAATCTACAAAGTTGTAGTATTTTTTGGTTTTGGCATGCCTAATTAGGAAAATTAACCGTTTTTAACGTGAAAATAACGACTTGTTAGGCTTGTAGGAAAACGGACATGGAATATCATACAACACATAGGTCAAACTGATACTGGTGAAAAAATACCAGTCATTGGTTACGGGATCTCCATATTGATAGTCTTTAATGATCTGTTCCCCATCACCAATGCCGTCCAGGTAATCAAAAAAGGTCTTTCTTGCACCTACTTCAATCCCAAGACAGAATTGTTTGGCAATTTCCTTCTTGATTCCTAACCCCATCGGAATGACGGGCTGTAACTCACTGAATTGAGCATTGGTCATATCGGGACTGCCTAGTTTTAAGACACCAAATCCCATGAAAATAAAAGGAGACCAACTGATGTATGTATCAGGTCCTCTAAAATCCAGAAAATGATATTCTGCAATTGTACTTAATTCAAAAATATCCTGCTCGAAGGAATGTAACCGCTGCTCCGCCAGCGCATCAACAGGGATGCCATCATCTCCTTGTACTTTGCCGTAAGCCAAGGAGAACCGAACAGTTGCGAACTCTGAGAAGTTCAATTTGTATAAGGCCTGGCCGCCTAAGGATGATTGTCCAATTCTTGGATAAGCATTTAAGTCCCCAACATAATTGAATGATCCCACCCCTGCACCAAACTCAATAAACTGTGCATTAGAAGTAAGGCTGAATAAGAAAATCACAGAAACTAAAAGTGCCCTTTTCAATCTATCTTGATTTTGAGGATATGGCTGACTTAGGATAGAGAAGGTAAGTAAGCTTAAGTGTAGTCATAAAAATCATGTCATTTTGATTCGAATTTCCTCTTATTGATCCGGCTACACCTGTACCATTATTACTGTTGATAATATAGGTATCTCCACTGGCATAAGTATAATTTGTCAATGGAAGATCATTTATTCTATTCACATCATTCCAAACAGCCACTGGTTCAGCAGACCTATCAGACATAATTCTGGCTAATGGATCATCAAACTGATCAAGGTCTACATAAGTACCACTCACATCATCAATATAATCAGTGAATAAAAGCCGATAACCAAATTCCAATCCTGCATCAAACGGTCCAGGCAAAGAAAACCTGGCCCCAATCGCTAAGGGTATGGATAATTGGAACTGTCCATAAGGTTCAACGGGGCTCCCAGCCAGAAATTGCCCTTCAGTACCTAAAGGTTGAAGTTTTACCCATTCGCCACTTTGTGACAAAGGGTTGGTGGTATCATTTCCCTGATAATCAAATTGCGGAACCTTGCCCTTTGGCGAGTGATGATATATCGCCACTCCAACAAAAATATAGCCATTTATCCTGGGCCTGCTTGAATAACTACCTCTAGCAGGAAATATGTAGTATTCCAGGCCAAGCTGCAGTTCTTTGATGTCATTCCTAAAACTTAGATTTCTCGCATATCTGGGTGCCGATTCCTCATCATTAGGATTAGATGTGAAATCATCACCTTTGATCCTTCCCCAACCTAAACCACCTCTAATTGCGAAATTTGTATGAAAGCGATAGCCAAATGAGCCTCCAAAGCCAGGTTGTGTAAATGAAATATCAGTACTTGCAGCCCTGTTTAATGGAGCTAAATCTCCAAAATAATTGAGGGCATTGATGTTAAATGATGCAAAATAATACGGCTTAAACATTCCATGGCTCTGACCCACATAGGAAGAAACTGCCCTGTTCGTACTTCTTCTTTTCTTATACTTTCTACTTTGAGCTTCTGTATAAGTAGCAGTAAAGACCAACAGAATAACCAATAAAATTTGGACTAATCTCAGCTTCATTTAGTTTTATATTATCACAAAAATAGTCTCACGGCTGGTTAAGTCCTAACTACAAATTTAATTTCTCTTGTCTAATCCCCAAGTTAATTTGGTCCTTAACGTATCTAAAAAGGAAATCCCTTTGATTCTAATCAGCCTCGCAGAGAAGTCAGCTTTAGAAACTGACAGCGTTCTGGAATAGTCAATGCTCTCTGATCTGGAGTCGCATGAAACCAAGAATGATTGGTTTCTGCTTTCAATTTTAAAGGTTAGTTTACTCTCTTCAGAAATGATCAATGGCCGAACATTTAGGTTATGGGGACTCACCGGAGTTATGATGAAATTCTTGGTATCTAGCATTATCACAGGCCCACCGCAGCTTAATGAGTACCCTGTTGATCCTGTAGGGGTACTAACCATCAATCCATCTGTCCAATAAGTATTCAAATAATCTACATTTTACACCTTCAAGGTATGTCTAATAAATCCTCAAAATTTTACTGTTTTGGAATTTGAAAATATTGATTCTAAGGATATAATAGGTAGGTAAGCTTAAGTGTTGTCATAAATATCATGTCTTTTTGATCCGGATTCCCTCTAATTGATCCGGCGACACCAGATCCATTATTACTGTTGATAATATAGGTATCTCCACTGGCATAAGTATAATTTGTCAATGGAAGATCATTTATTCTATTCACATCATTCCATACAGCCACTGGTTCAGCAGACCTGTCAGACATTATCCTGGCTAATGGATCATCCAACTGATCAAGGTCTACATAAGTGCCACTCACATCATCAATATAATCTGTAAACAAAAGCCGATAACCAAATTCCAAACCGGCATCAAAAGGTCCAGGCAAAGAAAACCTGGCACCAATCGCTAAGGGTATGGATAATTGGAACTGTCCATAAGGTTCAACGGGGCTCCCAGCCAGAAATTGCCCTTCAGTACCTAAAGGCTGAAGTTTTACCCACTCGCCACTTTGTGATAAAGGATTTGTGGTATCATTTCCCTGATAATCATATTTAGGCACTTTACCCTTTGGTGAATGATGGAATACCGCCACACCTACAAAGACATAGGCATTAATCCTGGGTCTGCTTGAGTAACTGCCCCTCGAAGGAAATATATAATATTCCAGACCTATCTGTAATTCTTTGATGTCATTCCTAAAGCTTAGGTTTCTTAAATACCTGGGTGCTGAATCCTCGTTGTTTGGATCAGATGTGAAATCATCTCCTTTAATTCTTCCCCAGCCCAAACCAGCTCTTAAAGCCATATTTGCATGAAAGCGATAGCCGAACGATCCTCCAAAACCAGGTTGTGTAAAAGAAATATCTGTACTTGCCGCCCTGTTGAACGGAGCTAAATCCCCAAAATAATTGAGCGCGTTGATATTGAAAGATGCAAAGTAATAGGGATTAAACGGTCCATGACGCTGACCTGTGTACGAGGAAACTGCCTTATAAGTGCTTCTTCTTTTCTTGTACTTTCTACTTTGTGCTTCAACAAGCGTTGTGGTAAATACCGAAAGAATCACCAATAATATATGGACTGTTCTCAGCTTCATTTAATTAATAATTAACGCAAAATAGTCTCACGGCTGGTTAAGTCCTATCTGCTAATTTAATTCCTCTTATCTAATCCCCAAGTTAATTTGGTGCGTAATGTGTCTAAAAAGGAAATTCCTTTGATTCTAATCAGCCTCGCAGAGAAGTCAGCTTTAGAAACTGACAGCGTTCTGGAATAGTCTATACTCTCTGATCTGGAGTCTAATGAAACCAAGAATGATTGGTTTCTGCTTTCAATCTTGAAGGTTAGTTTACTCTCTTCAGAAATGATCAGTGGTCGAACATTTAGGTTATGGGGACTCACCGGAGTTATGATGAAATTCTTGGTATCGGGCATTATCACAGGCCCACCGCAGCTTAATGAGTACCCTGTTGATCCTGTAGGGGTACTAACCATCAATCCATCTGCCCAATAAGTATTTAAGTATTCTCCATCTAGATAACACTTTATAACAATCATTGAGGATGTATCTTTCCTCAAGATTGAAAACTCGTTTAGCGCAAAATTGTTGTGCTCAAATAAACCATCTTCCGAATCAAATTTTAATAATGTCCGCACATCAAAGTCATAGTCACCTTTAAAATACAAATCCAACGCTTCCTCTACACTATCTTTAGATATCGTCGCTAAAAAACCCAACCTACCTGTGTTAATGCCTAAAATCGGCAATTCCGATTTACCAACATGTGTGATAGTTTCTAGAAGTGTGCCATCTCCGCCTAAACTAGCAATAAAATCAAAAGAATTCATATTAACCCCCGGTAGGTAAATGGGGAAATTCCTCAAATCCAGAATTTCACTATTCTGGGATTTGAAAATTTCAGATATAAATATCTCCTGTTGATGATCCGCTAATATTTGAAAGATTCGTTTGACCGTCTCGACTGAATTATCAGCAATTTTATGGCCATGAATAGCTATTTTAGACATTTCTATATTTTGATGTATCGCATCAGGATATCAATCCGCTCTTTGTCATCTAGCGTCGCTGCTGCTGTGTTGAAAGCACTCTGGACGGCATAACCGCTATTTTCAAGGGTTGAAACAATTTGAGAGACTTCTTCTTTGTTAATCTTCAATGTTAAAGAAACCATTGCCGGGTCCAAATCATTGGGAGATAAATAGCTACTTAAAATTTTTGCCTCATTGGATTCAATAATCCGGCTTATCTCACTTAGAGAATAATCCTGAATCTTGAGTTTTAAAATAAGAATAGCACCCGGAGTACTTACAGATGATGATTTTGCAAAAATTTCTACAACATCCTCTGTCGTTACCACACCCAGATACTGACCCAGGTGGTCTATGACTGCCACAAGTCGCAGTCCTTCAATATTTGAGATTTTTAATAACTCGTAATAATGTTGATCCTCAGTTACAACACATGCCTGACCAACCAATAGATATTCTCCTACAGTATTGTATTTCAGTTCATCATTCAGCAACATTTCCTCGTCCAGCATTCCCAGGAATTTATTGTCATCAACTACAGGCAATTCAGATAGTCGCAACTCATTCATCCAAAGTTTTGCTTTTGAAACTTTGTCGGTAAGCTTCAGGGGTGGAACCATGTAATTGATCAGGTCTTTTGCAATCATACCACTACCTCCTTATTTAGAAATTCCTCTACAAGCTGATTAAATTCTTCAGGTTTTTCCATCATCGGGGCATGACAGCATTCATCAACGAACCGAAGTGTTGAATTTGGGATCAGTTGATTGAATTCATGTGCTACAATGGGCGGAGTTATCGTGTCATTTAACCCCCATACCAATAAAGTGGGCACTTTAATTTTAGTGATCTCATCCGCCATATTGTTTCGTTGAGCTGATTTTGCTATTGCTACAATGTTTAAACACTTGGGAATGCTCTTTGTTGTCTCAAAAACATCATCAATCAATTCTTTCGTTGCCGTTTTTGGATCATAGAAGGTGTACGCTACTCGTTCTGCCACAAATTCATAACTTCCTCT
The DNA here is from genome assembly GCA_043554545.1 of Marinoscillum sp. GTDB lineage: Bacteria > Bacteroidota > Bacteroidia > Cytophagales > Cyclobacteriaceae > UBA7330. The sequence continues at coordinate 4,201,619 of CP121337.1, forward strand.
TTTGGGAAATGACGCTCCCATAGAATTTTCAAAAAGGCCAGAGCTACCTGTTAAAATCAAAGATTTTACCTCTGTCTGGTTTTTCAAGGTATAAATAAGTCCAATATGACCACCTAATGAATTGCCGATGATGTGCAGATTCTTTAATGACTTTAGCTTCACAAAATCCTCCACATATTTATTAAGAGACTCTAAACCAGCCTGCCTCACAGGCATGGTATATATAGGTAGTAAAGGAATGATGACCCGATAATTTTTAGAAAATCGGCTCACGACGGCATCCCAGTTGCTCAAGGCACCAAAAAGACCATGAAGCAACAAAAGAACTTCTCCTTCACCTTCGTCTATATAATCAAAGCCACTATCTTTTTTAATCTCCATTGTTATTAAACATACTTAAAAGAATACAAAAAGGTAAAGAGTTCCTTTTGCTTTTCCCCAATATCGTCCATTGAATCCATCATATCCCTGATAAATGGCAAAATATTCGCCACCCAGTTAAATATCATGGGCCCAATATCCTTTATCCAGGGGTAAATAATTGAGTCGCCCATCTGACTTTCAGATAGCCTAAACCCAATAGAATCTAATACCCAAAAAAATACGCTTATGATAAATGCCCACTTTACCACAGACGCAACCATCCCCAACAAATTATCAAAAAACCCCAAAAATGTGAGATCAAGAGCTTTTTTAATAATTCTGGCCAATAAGTTCACCCCAAAAATTACTCCAATAAAAACTCCTACAAAAACCAGGATCGTTAAGACATAAAAGTGATCACTTCCATCAAAATAGATGTTCGCCAAAGGCAGCGTCAATTCTATCGCTAGAAAAAGACCTGCAAAGAAGGCTATGAAAGAAAATATTTCAATGATAAAGCCTTTCGAATAGCCTTTTATAGCACCTATTCCAAAGATGATCAGAAAGATAATATCAAGCCAGGCCACCTGTGTATTTTAACTATTAAGTAATTCCTTAGTGATTGTCGAGATTGTTTTACCATCCGCTTTCCCAGCTAATTGCTTGGTGGCTACCCCCATTACTTTACCCATATCCTGTGGACCTGTGGCACCTACATCACTTACAATTTTTTTCAGCGCTTCTCTGATCTCTCCCTCTTCCATTTGCTTAGGCAGATAAGTTTCAATAACTGTTAACTCTGCCTTTTCAACTTCAGCCAGATCTGACCTTCCTTCCTTTTCATATATCTCCAAAGAATCTTTTCTTTGTTTAGCCGCTTTGGTCAACAGTTTCATCTCAGCATCTTCAGACAACTCTTCCTTTGCCCCTTTTTCTGTTTCAGCCAACAGAATTTGAGATTTAATTGCTCTTAGCGCCCGCAACCTATCCTTGTCTTTATTGAGCATGGATTTTTTAATATCTGCTTCAATTTGTGCTTTTAATGACATATCGTCTATAATTTTTATGGAACTTTGTGCGAAGTTAAGCCAAATATCAATGACCAAACTTAGTGTAAACATCAACAAAATTGCAACCTTGAGAAATGCTCGTGGTGGCAATAATCCTGATATAGTAAAAACAGCGTTGGATTGTGAAAAATTCGGTGCTGAGGGAATTACTGTCCACCCCAGGCCTGATGAAAGACATATTCGCCATGCTGATGTAATGGCTTTAAAAGAAGTAGTTACCACAGAATTCAATATTGAAGGGTATCCTGATGACCGATATATGGATATCATACGCAAAACAAAGCCTGCACAGGCAACTCTGGTGCCAGATCCACCAGATAATATTACCTCCGATGCTGGTTGGGATACCCTTAAACATAAAGATCAGCTTAGCTCGATCATTAGCGAGATAAAAGCGCTGGGCATTAGGGTATCTGTATTTGTTGACCCCGATCCAGAAATGGTCAAAGGAGCTAAAATGTGTGGTGCAGATCGAATTGAACTTTACACTGAACCCTATGCGTCAACTTATTCAAAAGATCGGGAAGATGCAGTCAAGGATTATGTAATTGCGGCTACCGAGGCACATAAATTGGGACTAGGTATTAATGCAGGTCATGACCTGGGCCTAAATAATTTGCAGTATCTGAAAAAATCTATTCCTTTTTTGGATGAAGTATCTATTGGACATGCATTAATCTGTGATGCGTTATATTTTGGATTAGAAAACACCATTCAAATGTATAAAAGGAAAATACAGTGAATTGATACTTATATTCTCAAGTAAGATTTATATGAAACTGAACTTTAGAAAAATTGGTGATGGTGATCCCATAGTCATCCTTCACGGTGTATTTGGCTCCTCCGATAATTGGCAGACCGTAGGTAAGGCATTGGCTGAAAGTTATTCTGTCTATCTGGTTGATCTTAGAAACCATGGACTCTCACCTCATGATAACGAAATGAATTACCAGGCTATGGCTGGTGATGTCCGCGAACTTATCGAGGATGAAAAAATTAAACCACACCTAATCGGACATTCGATGGGAGGTAAGGTAGCTATGGAACTTGCTTGCTCAGCTCCGAACATGCTGAAAAGCCTAATTGTGGTTGATATTGCGCCAAAGTATTACCCACCCCATCATCAGGAAATTCTGGAAAGTTTCAAGACCCTTGATATCAAAAGCTTAGGCTCACGTAAAGAAGCGGATGATGAGCTGAGTAAAAAATTAACTAATCCAGGTGTTCGGCAATTTATTCTTAAGAACCTGGGTAGAAATGAAAATGATGATTTTGAGTGGAAGATAAATTATAAGGCCATCGAAAAAAACATTGATAAAATTGGTGAAGGACTAAGTCAAGCTAAATCATTCGCGGGTGAAACGCTATTTATCAATGGCTCAAAGTCAGATTACATACAAAAGGATGATGAAAAACTTATTTTAAAACACTTTCCTAAAGCGGAAATAAAAACCATTGAAGGGGCAGGGCACTGGGTACATGCAGAAAAACCTAAAGAGACTACTGACCTTATTCAAACATTTCTATCTTAATTTATTAACAAGGTAAATCACCAGAGTCAGTATCAAACTAAATAAAATCATGGTGGTAATGGGGAAGTAAAAAGTAAAGTTTTCCCGTTTGACAATGATGTCTCCCGGCAATTTCCCCAAATTTATCTTGCCTCCGAAAGAGATAAATATTCCCAGTATAATTAAGATGATGCCAATATATATGAGAGATTTACCCATGATATGAAAAACGCGATTTATCTAATCCCAAATTACTTATCTCAGCAAGCTAATCCAAGTGAAATTAGTCCAATGGTAAAAAAGGCACTGTCGAATATTGACCATTTCCTGGTTGAAAATGTCCGGACAGCACGTCGCTTCATTAGTAGTCTGGAGTTGGGGATTGACATCTCAACCCTTCAATTTGAGATAATGGATAAAAATAGCTCCAGGCAAACGGTTGACCTGGTGATTGAAAATTGGAAGAATTTCAATATCGGTATTATTTCTGAAGCCGGCTTGCCTGGTCTTGCAGACCCCGGAAATCTTGCCGTCAGTCTGGCTCATGTACACGGGAGGACAGTCGTTCCCCTGACCGGAGCCTCAGCCATACAGACAGCGCTAATTTGCTCCGGCTTTGATGGGCAAAAATTTACCTTTCATGGCTACCCTCCCATTCAGGAAGTGAATCGCATCACCTTCCTAAAGGACGTGGAGTCTACCCTCTTCAAAACGGGATATACACAGATATTTATGGAAGCACCTTTTCGCAATAATCAACTGCTTCAAACAATGACTAAAAATTTACGGAAAGACACCTTGCTGTCAGTGGCTGCAGACCTTTTTGGTGACGGCCAATTCATAAAAACAATGAAGGTTTCACAGTGGTCCAAAGAAATTGTTAATCTTCATAAGATTCCTGCGGTCTTTTGTCTTGGTCAATTTCCCAATTAAAAATTATTAAGTTTCTAAAAATACTATATTTGCAGGCTCAAAATAAATTTTAATATGCCTTATCTATTTACCTCCGAGTCGGTATCCGAAGGACACCCTGATAAAGTATCAGATCAAATCTCTGATGCGCTAGTTGATCATTTCTTAGCATTTGACCCACAGTCAAAGGTTGCCTGTGAAACGTTGGTAACTACCGGACAGGTGATACTTGCCGGAGAGGTAAAATCCAGATCTTATCTGGATGTGCAACAGATTGCCAGAGATGTTATCAAGAAGATAGGCTACACCAAGTCTGAATACATGTTTGAAGCCAACTCCTGTGGTGTTTTATCGGCCATTCATGAGCAGTCTCCGGATATCAACCAGGGTGTTGATAAGACAGACCCGAAACTTCAGGGAGCTGGTGATCAAGGTATGATGTTCGGGTATGCAACAGAAGAAACAGGCAACTACATGCCATTGGCGCTGGCCATTTCGCATAATCTGTTGTTAGAGCTGGCTGCACTACGTAGAGAAGAAAAAGAAATTGGATACCTAAGACCAGATGCTAAGTCGCAGGTAACTATTGAGTATGATGATAACAATAAGCCTATCAGAATTGACAGCATTGTGATCTCGACTCAGCATGACGATTTTGATGAAGAAGCTCAGATGCTAGCTAAGATTAAGTCAGATTTAATCAGTATCCTCATCCCAAGAGTCAAAAAGAAATTAATTCCTGAAATACAGGCATTATTCAACGATGACATCAAATACCACATCAACCCGACCGGAAAATTTGTGATTGGGGGACCACATGGAGATGCTGGTCTGACAGGCAGGAAAATCATCGTAGATACTTATGGAGGTAAAGGAGCACATGGAGGAGGAGCTTTTTCAGGAAAAGACCCATCAAAAGTAGACCGGTCAGCAGCTTACGCAACCAGACATATCGCCAAGAATATGGTAGCTGCAGGTTTATGTAAAGAAGTTTTAGTGCAGGTTTCCTATGCGATCGGTGTGGTTGAACCCACCAACCTCTACGTCAATACCTATGGCACTTCGAAGATCAGCATGACCGATGGAGAAATGGCTAAAAAAATCAACGAAATATTTGATATGACCCCTTATGGTATTGAAACAAGGTTAAAGTTAAGGACACCTATCTATTCTGAGTCTGCAGCCTATGGTCATATGGGGCGTGAGTCACAGAAAATAACTAAAACATTCAAAGATGGTGAAGGCAATACCAAAAGCTTTGAGGTGGAAACTTTTACCTGGGAGAAACTTGATTACGTAGATAAAATCAAGCAGGCATTCAGCCTGTAAACGGGATCGTAAAGTAAACGACTAGGTTTAGTTAACATTGATTATTTACCAGTCTATCACTTTTTTATCACGTATGAATTTACCTGACGGAATTTCCTGATTGTTAGCGAGCCAAACAGCGGTTTCAGCACCTTCCTCTACCGTTCTGGTTGCGGCATTTCCTCCCATGCCTGTTTTTACCCATCCAGGACACATGGCATTAAAAGTAATGTCAGGCTCTTCTGCAGCAAATATTCCGGTTAGGGCATTTAGGGATGTCTTAGTTAGTCTGTAGGCAGGATTTCCTCCTGCTATCGTATTAAGGGCTCCCATTCCACTGGAAACATTGATCACACGCGGATCTGAACTATTTTTTAGTAAGGGCAATAGAGATCTCGTTAGCAAAAGTGGTCCCTGAAGATTGATCTTCAGCATCCTGTCCAGGATTTTCATGGGAATGTCACGTAAGTGTAGCCCATTATCCCGTAAAATGGCTGCATTGTTGACGAGTACATCTACTTTGTTACGAGTTCTACTAAACTCCTGAACGAACACTTTAATGCTTTTCTCTTCTTCCACATCCAGCTGGAAAAAATGCGTGTTGAATCCCTTATCCCTTAATTTGGTAGATGCTTCCACTCCTTTTCCAACGTTTCGGGCAGTCAAGATCACCTCATGACCTAACGCGCCCAGTTGGTTGCATATTTCGAAACCAATCCCACGGTTGGCTCCTGTAACGATTATTGTCTTCATTTCTATTCTTTGAATACCAAAAGTTTATCCTGATCTAATTGGTATAAAATCAGAAATCCACCCCAATATACAAAGCGCATGAAGATTTAACAGAAAATGCAAATGATAGATCTATAAGCTCAAAGTGAAAGTCTGACTCTTTAGTAATCAGTTGTATCAAGAATTGTCTCAACGCTACAGCTACCTATTTTTTGAAAGTCCTTATAATCCAGTTCGTCAAAAATGGATTGGAAGCCTGATAATCTTTATTCCCTTCCCGGTTAAACGATACATGTATCAATTGCTTGTCCAACAAGACAGCCAGGGCTTAACAGATCTTTGATCTGGAATAAATCCTGTGATTGACTTTTAGTATGCGTTCCTGAATACCGATAAAATCTTCTTCATTATACCAAAGGTATCATACCAAAAGTGTTTTTGAAGCTGGGCGTGAGTATACTCTTTTCATTCACCTCCACATTTTCGTTAAAGCACAAAACAAATAAACGTATTTTTCAGTTGTATAACTGATTTTTCCGTTATATATTTACTGAATGGAACGACTGACCAAAGCTGAGGAACCTGTCATGCAACTGCTGTGGAAGCTCAAAAAAGCCTTCGTTAAGGAGATTATTGAACAATTACCCGATCCAAAACCCCCATACAATACCATTTCTTCCATCATCAGAATACTTGAGGAGAAAGGTATGGTTGCCCATCAGACTTTTGGGAAAACGCATCAGTACTATCCAATCATAAGCAAAACAGCCTATAGCAAGAGTTTATTCAAATACCTGATGAGTGATTACCTGGAAGGCTCTTATGCGCATTTGATGAGCTTTATTGTCCAGGATGATAATTTGTCTGAAGAAGAGATTAAGGAATTGCAAAACATGATTAAAAAGCAAAAAGATGAATAACATCATGCAATATATTTTTGAAGTAACACTTGGTTCATCACTTCTTTTCCTGGGGTTTTACCTTGTCCGGAACTTCCTCCCCTTTCGGTTCAGAAGATTTTACTTGCTGGGTTGCCTGATCCTTCCACTGATTTTTCCACTGGTAAGTTTTGACCATTCCGAGGAAATAATCACCCAAGTACCAACCCAGGTTAGCCAGGTATTTGTTGAAAGCCATTTCGAGCCAGATCTGGAATTGACAAGCACCGAGCCTCTCGAGATTTCTCAGGATTCAAGTCTAAAAACCAAAGAATTTCATTCCGGCTTTAATTGGACATTGGTATTTTATGGAATCTATCTGTTGGTTTCTACCTTCCTTTTTATACGTTTCGCCTTTTCCCTGTTTACCATTTATCGGTTATCAAAAAATGTGTTAGCTAAAGAAAATGGCAACCGTTATTTCCTCATCGAAAATCCAAATTTTACCGGTGGCTCCTTCTTCTCTTTCATATTTATCAATCGAAGTTATTTAAGTGATCCAGCCTTTAAGATCATCCTATCACACGAGCAATCTCATCAGCGTTACTGGCACAGTCTGGACCTTTTGCTCTCTGAATTATACTGCGTATCTTTTTGGATCAACCCCATTGCCTGGCTGCTAAAAAAAGAAATTCGTTTGAATGCTGAATATGAGGCTGACCAGTTCTCTGCCAGGAGTTTTGGTAAAGTGAACTACGCCAATACCTTGCTTCAGCTTTCTATTAACTCCCAAAATATCGGGCCCATGCTTTCTTTCAGTGCCATGGACACTCGGAACCGGGTGAAACAAATCCTGGAAGCTAAAAAGCGAAGCTGGTTGACTTCCGTCGGACTCATTCCTTTCCTTGCATTATCTACCTGGCTGATCAGCTGCGAGCCAGAGATGATGGATTTTGCAGCCATGGATCCACAGGCTGCCCTGAAGAATGTAAAAACAGTCACTACACGATACATCAGTCACCAAAAGGATACACAGCAGAAGGATGGGAATATTATTGCAATTGCCTATTACTTACCAGACGGCACGGTGGATCGGGTAGAGCAGCATATGACTTACCCATATGATTACGAAAAGCCTTTCGAAAGGAAGTTTTTAACAAGTCCAAATCCTACAGGTGTATTGCATATCCTAGATGGTTTCGAATTGGGGGAAAGTGAAAATAATATTTTATATGGCAACGATTGGCCTAAGTATAATAAGATAGAATACTACAGAGCAAATAGTGAAAGTTATCGTAATAGCACTACCATTGATAAAAATGATGAAGGACTACCTGTCAAATTCACAGTTACGACTGAACTAAATGAAGATATGTTCTACAATGGAGGAAAAAGAAAGCAAAAAGGCGCTGTCCTAAGTTCCCACATCCAAGAATTTGCTTACGAGGATGGTAAAATTATTTCTCATATGAAAAGGTCTGAATCTCCAGAGTCATTCATCAAATATAAAAATCAAAAAGTAGATGTTGGCGACTCCAGATTGCTACACGAAATGAACTATAAATACGATGGTGAAAATCTAATAGAAGTGTCGGGAAGAACCCCCAGAGATGGTTCCCCTTCAACTACTCGAATGGAGTATGAAAATGGTATTATGGTAAAATCTTCTTACTTCAGAAATAGTAAAAATTATCACTATAGAGAATTCCACTACAACTCAGACGGCCTCAAAACACGCACGGAGATATACAATGTATATGGAGAACCTGAATATACGATCCTCTATGACTACGAGTACTATTAAAGCATCTTCGTCACACCTCTGACATAGCCAATAGACTCCGCCAGTCCTGAAAGTGGATCATCTCCGTTCTTTTCATATTCCACTCCCATAACACCTGCGTATCTGATCGACTTCAAGGCATCAAGAATGGATGGGATATCCATAACCCCTCTACCCATTTCTGTGGTCTTACCATCGGGTTTTGAACTATCAATATCTTTGAGATGGATGTCATAAATCCGATCGCTGTACTGACGGATTACCTGAGCAGGATCATAACCACTTCTTAGCGTATGCCCCACATCCACACATAAGCCTAGCCTGGGATCCATGGTAGCAATCTTGTCCATAATGGATTTCGGACTTGGATACACATCATCTTCCGGACCGTGGTTATGTATAGCTACTTTGATACCTGTTTCCTTAACCCTTTTTTCTGCCAAAGCCAATACTTGAGGTTCCGGGACACCTATGATCAATTTTAGACCTGCTGCCTGAGCATATTTAAATGCAGTATTTACCTCGTCTTCCGTTTTCATGTAGATCACACCTGCTCCATAAAGGTCTAATCCAGCGTCTTTCACTTTTTGTGCAATAGCTTTGAGCTCCGAAGCTGAACTTTCCAATGGCATGTGCATGCTCTTCAGTGCAATTGATTTGATATTCAGGCCTGCAGCCATTTTCAGCGTTTCATCTAAACTAAATTTGCGCAAAGTATAGGAAGCCAAACCAAGATCTAGTGGTTTTGGAGGCTTTGCGTCAATCAATTTACCGGCCTTCAAGGGGTTAACGGCAGCTATTACAGTACCTGCTCCAAGTACTTTAAGAAAGGTTTTTCGGGTATGTTTCATCTGAATCATTATTGGGTTTTTACTCAGGGACCATCGAATTCTTGGCCCAATCAACAAGTAATTTAATCTGTTCTTCTGTCAATCTTGCTTCCGGATGGGTAATCTCATAGATCGGCATAGGCATTTCGCCCTCCTCAACCAGTTCAATAACCTCATCTAGTTTGTGGTTTCTTCTTTTCGCCGAGTACTCGGACCAGGTAGAGAAATTCAATTCATCTCTTCCCTCATTGGTATCATGGATCACCAGCCAGGATATGGGTGCTACATTGGCATACCAGGGATAAACAGTTTCGTTGGAATGGCAATCATAGCAGGCGTCCCGAAGGATCTTACTTACCGCGGAATTGATCTCTACTAGCTCGTGAATATCCCCAGGATTGTCCATCACTACTTCAGGTTTTGTCCCAGTAAAAAACTGACTGATCACAAAGACTGCAAACAATCCAATTCCGATTCTTTTAACTATTTTCATGATATAACTATTAGCCTAGAAACGAAATTAATACACCAGCAGCAACCGCGGAACCAATTACCCCAGAAATATTACTGGCCATGGCATATTGCAATAAATGATTGTTCGGATCATGCTTTAATGCCAGTTCATTAGCCACTCTGGAAGCCATAGGAACAGCACTCAGTCCGGTAGCTCCAATCAATGGATTAATCTTCTTCTTAGCAAAGAGGTTATAAACCTTAACTGCAAAAATTCCACCGGCTATTGAGATCGCAAAAGCGATAAAACCTCCTACAATGATCAAAAGTGTCTCCATATTGAGAAAAGCTGTAACTGTCATTGTTGCTCCAACTGCCAATCCAAGAAAAATTGTGGCCGCATTCAAAATGGTATCAGAAGCAGCTTTGTGTAATCGGCCGGTAGACGCTCCGATCTCTTTTACCAGGTTACCAAACATGAGCAACCCAATCAATGGAACTGACGAAGGGACCAAAAGTGCCACAATCGTTGCTACAGCGATTGGAAATAATATTTTCAATGTCTGAAGATTCTTAATGGGTGTTTTAGACGGAAATAACCGGTCCTGCTCCTTCATGTTGATCATGAGTTCTTTCTTCGACATGGTAAACCTGACTACCAGTGGAATGATAACAGGAACCAGTGCCATGTAAGAGTATGCCGCAATCGCAATGGGACCAAGCAAGTGAGGAGCAAGCTTAATGGTAGTGTAGATAGCTGTAGGTCCGTCTGCACCTCCAATTATCCCCAAAGCGGCTGCTTCTTTCAAAGTAAACCCCAGGGCTACCGCAGAAATCAACACCGAAAAAATGCCGATTTGAGCGGCGGCTCCAAAAAATGCCAATCTTAAGTTGCGTAACATGGGCCCAAAATCTGTCAATGCACCCACACCAAGAAAAATGATAGGGGGCAGAAACCCCGTTTTGATCAGGGAGTAGTAGATAAAATTCATGATCCCATGCTGATGTGCAATCTGATAGAGCGAAAGATTTTCATCAACTTTCTCTACGCTCATTTGTCCCCCGGGAAAATTTGCGACCAAAATACCAAAGGCAATTGGTACCAGAAGTAAAGGCTCGTATTGCTTTTTAATACCTAAATAAAGCAGCACAAAAGCAATCAGGATCATGATTAAGATCCTTGGCTCATCCACGATATTCTGGAGAGCCGTCATGTGATACAGCTTATCTATTAGTTCCAAGGACTATGATAATTTAATAAGTACATCGTCATCAAAAACTTCTTCCCCTTCGCTCACCATGACCTCCGTTACGGTACCTGCGACATCTGCCTTGATTGCATTGGTTACTTTCATGGCTTCAATGTAAAGGACAACATCGCCTACATTGATTTGATCTCCGGGTTTAACAGCTTTCTCACCTTGCTCCTTCGTTAGATAAACTTTGCCTTCCAAAGGAGCTTTTATTTCTTTAGTGCTCACATTAGATGAAGGGGCAGGGGCTGATACCGGTTTGTTTGGCTGTTTCGGTTCAGGTGCAGCTTCATAAGAGATACTGACTTTAAAAGACTCACCGTTCACACTTACATTCATTTCCTTAGGCTGTTGAAGCTTACCTTCCGGGGCTTCTGCAACTACCGCCTTTGGTTGTGATTCCTCTTTCTTCTTTTTCAGATCGGCCTCAAAACCTTCTTTGGCTTTTCCTGATTTGTATGCTTCATACTGTTGGGGGTGCATAGCGTATTCGAACAACTCTTCATCATCCGTTCCTGTTTCCCAACCTTTCTCTTTCATTTTAGCCCGGTACTCATCCAATGCATCGGGTTGCAGGTCTTGAGGATCACCCTCAAAAAACTCGCGATCCTGTGCTTTAGCTAAATCTTTCAATTCATCTGCTACCGGTCCTGGCAAATTTCCTGATTTGCCGAGGATCATGTCCCAGTTATTATCATCCAATAGGGACCACCTTTCTTTTCCCTTTTCCATTTGCATCACATTGACAAGGGCAGCATTCTTAACGTATTGGCTGTAAGGAGTAACCAACGGAGGATATCCCATTTTCGGCCAGATTTCCTGGACCTCATCAAAAAGCTTGATCAGCAGGTCGTCCTGCGTAATAATCGGTTGATTGTTTTTTTCTTTCCACTTATTCAGGCTCTGAAGATTGTTTTCCAGATCTGACATCAGGCTACCCATCATACCTCCTGGTAGTCCCGGGCCAATCAATAAGGCATTCATTAGCCTGTTTTTAGGATTGATATAGTACCCCAAAAAATCATCTATAAATTCCTGAGTGAGGGACCTTGCCTGCATATAAGCTTTCATGTTGATATCAGGGAGACTAAAGCCTGCATCCCTTAAAACCTCATGAACAGTGAGTAGATCAGCGTGACCAGTACCAAATGAAAGTGGTTCCATACCCACATCAATAAAGTCAGCTCCTGCCCGGGCAGCTTCCAGTGAAGTAGCTACAGAAAAACCCGGTCCTGAATGACCATGGTAAGTGACAGGCATATCTTTTTTGATCGCTTTTATTCCTGCGACTAATTTACCCATCGATGCTGGTCTACCAATTCCGGCCATGTCCTTGATACAAATTTCTTCGGCACCCATATCAATGAGTGTTTCTGCCATCTTCACATAATATTCAACCGTGTGTAATTTACTATGGGTGATACATAGGGCCGTTTGTGCAATCATTCCACCCGCCTTGGCATATTCAATAGATAGCTTCAGGTTTCGGGTATCATTCAAACCATCGAAGGACCTGGAAATATCCGTCCCCTGAATTTTCTTAAGTTTAAACATCAATCGACGTACATCCCTGGGCACAGGATACATCCTTAATCCATTGAGTCCCCGCTCCAACATGTGCGTTTCTATCCCCGCATCATTGAATGGTTGTGTCCATTTTCTGACAGAGGTATTCGGGTTTTCTCCATACAACAGATTAATCTGCTCGAAACCGCCCCCGTTGGTTTCTACCCGACGAAAGCAACCCATGTCCACAATAGGTTCTGCGATACGTATCAATTGGTCAACACGTGGCATATATTTTCCTGAAGATTGCCACATGTCTCTGTAAACCAGACTTAATCCAATTTCCTTTGCCATGGTTCTTAATTTAATTTTTCGATCCGGGTAACTCGCCCGGTTCCTTTTGTATAATGTTCGACAGCCGCATTGATGGCTGCAATTTTTCTTTTATCTAACCTATCTGGAGTAGCAGTGATTACTGAGGCTTCCGGTAAATAGGCATTCACAAAACGTATGAGGACATTTCCGGTGATCACCACCAGCAGTAAAACCATAAAAACGGTGATCATGCCAGTGAGCAACAATGAAAGTGCGGTAGAAATTTGGGGTTCCATGTTCTATTTAAATCTGCCTGAAGTTATCCAAATTGAATTGAAATTTTTAAATTCTGTTGTTATAATATGCTTAGAAGCTCCCTTTATTATAACCCAGATCAAAAGAGGTTTCACCAGTTTTGAATTGTAAAACTAATTCAGGTCCATACGTTTATCCTATGATAAAACTCAGCCAGCTTAGGCATATTTGTTATCTACAAATTCAAATGATAGTTGTACTTCAGATATATGAACAATAAAAACACTCATGCTTATTACAGCAGTAGCCGTAAATAAAAAAAGCAGACACCAGGTCTGCTCTTTTTTATACAATACTTATATTGAATACTATTAGAGTGTTCGCTTCACTTCTTTTGTCGTGAATCCTTCTATAATGTCTCCAACTTTGATATCATTAAAGTTTTTGATGCTCACCCCACATTCAAATCCATTTCTTACTTCATTGACATCTTCTTTGAAGCGTTTCAATTGATTGATCTCCCCTTCGTAGACCACAATACCATCTCGAATAAGTCGGACCTGATTAGATCGCTTCACTGTACCCTCCGTCACATAACATCCTGCAACCGTACCAATCTTCGTGATCTTGTAGACTTCTCTAACTTCAATGTTTCCGGTAATCACCTCCTCAGAAGTAGGTTCAAGCATACCTTCCATGGCATCTTTTACGTCGTTGATCGCATCATAGATGATAGAATAAAGTCTAATCTCTATTTCTTCTGTCTCAGCAATCTTACGGGCACTGTTGGATGGACGAACCTGGAATCCTACGATTACCGCATCAGAAGCAGATGCCAGCAAGACATCTGACTCAGAGATCTGGCCAACTGCTTTGTGAATAATGTTAACCTGAATTTCCCCAGTAGACAATTTCAACATAGAATCCGCCAATGCTTCAATAGAACCATCCACGTCACCTTTGATGATTACATTAAGCTCTTTAAAGCTACCGATGGCCAATCTTCTACCAATCTCATCAAGTGTAATGTGTTTCTTGGTTCTGATTGATTGTTCACGAATGATTTGTTCCCGCTTCGTAGCAATTTCTCTTGCTTCTCGATCAGTTTCCATCACGTTGAAACGATCACCCGCCTGAGGTGCACCATCAAGCCCAAGCATTAACACTGGAGTAGATGGCCCGACTTTGTCAAGTTTTTTACCCCTGTGGTCAAACATGGCCTTCACCTTTCCGAAGTGAGGTCCTGCCAATACGACATCTCCCATTTTCATCACTCCTGCCTGAACCATCAAGGTTGTCACATATCCTCTTCCTTTATCGAGTGTGGCCTCTACTACCGTACCTATTGCCGGCTTGGTTGAGTTGGCTTTCAGTTCAAGTAATTCAGCTTCTAATAATACCTTCTCTAGTAATTCATCAATCCCTTCTCCGGATTTGGCCGAAACATGCTGACATTGGTATTTACCTCCCCAGTCTTCAACCAGGATATTTATTTTGGATAATTCTTCTTTGATTTTTTCAGGATTTGCATTGGGCTTATCCACTTTATTGATTGCAATCACAATCGGCACACCAGCAACCTGAGCATGATTGATTGCCTCTTTCGTTTGAGGCATCACCGCATCATCTGCTGCAACCACGATGATGGCAATATCTGTAATTTTTGCTCCCCTGGCCCGCATCGCTGTAAATGCTTCGTGACCCGGTGTATCCAGAAATGCTACTCTTTTACCTGTATCAGTTGTCACATCATAGGCACCAATGTGCTGGGTAATTCCCCCGGCTTCCCCTTCTGTAACCTTAGCATCCCTGATATAATCCAGCAGGGAAGTCTTACCATGATCAACGTGACCCATGATGGTAACAATAGGGGCCCTGTCCAGTAGATCCTCTTCCTTATCTACTACTTCTTCAATTTCAAATTCATCATCAGAATCTGTAAACTCAACTTCGTAGTCAAACTCATCTGCAATGATGGTAATTGATTCTGCGTCAAGTCTTTGATTGATGGAGACAAACATCCCCAAACTCATACATGTGCTGATGACATCATTAACAGAAACATCCATCAATGAAGCCAGATCACTTGCTGAAATAAATTCAGTGACCTTTAGGATTTTTGAATCTTTTTCTTCCTCCTGTAGTCTTTCTTCTTCAGCTTCCGCCTTAGCAGAACGTTTATCTTTTCTGTACTTCGATCTTCCACCGGTACTTGTTCCTTTTCCGCCACTTAGCTTAGCAAGTGTCGCTTTAATTTTATCCTGAATCTCCTTATCCGAAAGCTCTTCGGTTTTTCGGGGATCTCTCCTTCCTCCTCCAGCATTACTTGTTGGTCTTCTCTGATCAGATCTTCCTCCGCCACCTTGTGGAGTAGCTCCCTGAATTCTCTTTCTTGGTCGTTTTTTCTTACGCTCTTTGTTTTCATCAGAAGAAGCAACCGGCTTGGGCTTCTTCTTTTCAGCAGGCAATTCAATTTTACCAAGTACTGTCAACCCTTTTAGTGAATCAGCCTTAGCCTCAATTTTACTTTTTCCTTCTTTTTGCTCCTCTTTAGGCTCCTCAGTCTGCTCTGTTTCTTCCTCCGCTTTTTCAGGAGCTTCTTCTTCCACAGGTTCCTCTTTGACCGCTTCCGGTTCAGCAGGCTTTTTCTCTTCTTTAGCCTCTTCTTTTTCGCTAATTACTGGTTTCTCTTCTTCTTTTTTAGGCTCTGGCTTTTCCTCCTTAACAGGTGGCTCCTCTTTCTTATCAACTGGCTTTGGTTCAGCAGGCTTTTTCTTCTGATCAAGGTCAATCTTTCCTACGACCCTTGGTCCATCAAGTTTGCTTGACCCTCTGCTGGTCTCAGCCCGATCAGACTCCGCCTCTTTGGTGCTATTGTCTTTGATTAATATCTGGTCATCATCAGATGTTTCAGGTGTTGTATCCTTGTTGGACTTTATCACCATGTTATCTGAATGTGCTGTTCCGATGGTCAAGCCAGAAGCCTCCTCTTTGTCCATGGCCGAATCAGCAAACTCTTTGGACAGCATATTAAACTGATCCTGCGTGATTTTCGAATTGGGGTTACTATCGATCGTATGTCCTTTCCCCTCTAAGAAATCGAGGATAGTTCCACTACCAACGTTTAACTTCCGTGCTACTTGACTTAATCTATATGTTCTCTCTTCAGACATAAATTCGGCTTCCTTTGCTACCGTTTATTATTCAAATTCCTGTTTAAGAATATTTACAACATTTGTAACTGTCTCCTCTTCCAGATCGGTTCTTCTTACAATGTCATCAATGGTCAGGGTCAACACACTTTTAGCAGTGTCTAAACCAATCCTCTTAAACTCGTCAATTACCCAATCCTCAATTTCATCAGAAAATTCATCCAGATCTACATCCTCATCTTCAAAATCACCTAACTCTCTGAATACATCTATTTCAAGACCGACAAGCCTACTGGCAAGTTTAATATTCTGTCCACCTCTTCCGATAGCCAATGAAACTTGGTCTGGCTTGAGATAAACAGATACCCGCTCTTTATCTTCACTAATCTTCATGCTTTGGATCTTTGCCGGACTCAAAGCACGTGAAATGTAAAGGTCTAGATTTTCTGTATAATTAATAACATCTATGTTTTCATTCTGCAGCTCCCTGACAATGGAATGAATTCTTGAGCCTTTCATCCCGACACAAGCTCCTACCGGATCAATTCTGTCATCATAGGATTCAACAGAAACTTTGGCCCTTTCTCCAGGCTCTCTAACTACTTTTTTAATGGTGATCAAACCATCATATACTTCCGGAACCTCACTTTCAAAAAGACGCTCCAGGAAAGTGCCTGAAGTTCTTGAAAGAATTATACGAGGATTTCCATTTACCATTTCAACCTGGTGAATGATTGCCCTAACAGAATCCCCTTTGCGATAACGATCTTTCGGAATTTGCTCAGATTTTGGAAGGTTCAGTTCATTTCCTTCTCCATCAATGAGTAGTACTTCTCTGCTCAACGTTTGATAAACTTCCCCGGTAATGATCTCTCCTACTAGGTCTTTGTACTTATCAAACAAAATGTCTTTTTCAAGATCCTTGATTTTCTGGATAAGTGTTTGTCTGGCTGTCATAACCGCACGTCTTCCAAAATCAATCAGCTTGATCTCCTCAGCAACTTCCTCACCGATTTCGAAATCAGGCTCAATCTTACGAGCATCTGACAGACTTATCTTGTCATGATCCCAGATATCCTCTGAGTTGTCATCAACAATCTCCCTAAACCTCCATATTTCAAGGTCACCCTTGTCCGTGTTGATAATAATATCAAAATTATCGTCGACTTTATATTTCTTCCGAATCATCGTACGGAATACATCTTCAAGAATTCTGATCATCGTCGGACGATCAATATTCTTATTCCTGGCAAAGTCTGCGAACGAATCAATTAAAATTCCTGCGTCCATCTTTATTTAAATGATACTAATACTTTAGATTGTTCCATGTCTTCAAAATTTAAATACACTTCCTTTTTGGATTTCTTGATCTCTTCAAGAAGTGTAACCCCATTTTCTTCTGCTCCTATCAATTCCCCTTTTACCTCCCGGCCATCTTTTAACATGACCTTGATAGACCTTCCTACATTTTTCTTGTACTGTCTCAGAAATTGTAAAGGATAGTCAATACCTGCTGAAGAAACTTCTAAATGGTATTTTCCTGGAATCAAATCCTCCAACTCGTCCATTGTCGATGATATTTTTCTATTTACCATGACAATCTGATCGATGGTGACTCCTTCATCTCCATCAATCCAAACCAACAGTTTTTGGTTCCCGAGGTTGCCTTTCAGCTTTACCCCAACCAGAAAAAGGGACTCATCATCTTTAATTGCTTCTTCTGCTATTTGCTTCACCTGCTCTTCTACACCCATTAAAACAATATTAATGACAACAAAAGAGGGGCCAAAAGCCCCCTCAATCCTAAATTCTATATTTGCATGCAAAGCTAAGGGAAAAAAAAATCAATTCAAATTTGTAGATAGACTAACCATTATTAAGTTATTTCGTCTGTCTATTATATAGTTTAAACAACAAGCATGATTGGGAAACTAAAAATCAATAACACCCTGACCAAAAAAAAAGAGGTATTTGAGCCTTTAAATCCTCCTCACGTCGGATTGTATGTCTGTGGCCCAACAGTCTACAGCGATGTGCATTTAGGTAATGTGCGCACATTCATGTCCTTTGATGTCATGTACAGGTACCTGAAATTTATCGGATATAAAGTAAGATATGTAAGAAATATTACTGACGTCGGTCATCTTCTTGACTCTGGAGAAGACCGAATATCTAAGAAAGCGGCATTAGAGAGTCTGGAACCCATGGAGATTGTTCAGAAATACACCAACGATTTTCATGAAGTAATGTCCACCTTTAATTCTTTAAGTCCTGATATAGAGCCCACTGCCACAGGGCACCTGATGGAGCAGCTAACGATGATCGATCAACTGGTGGACAATGGCTTAGCCTATGAGTCAAACGGGTCTGTGTATTTTGACATCGAGACGTATAACAAAGAAAATACCTATGGCAAACTCAGTGGAAGAAAAATTGAAGACCTGCTGAATCAAACGCGTGAACTTGACGGGCAGGACGATAAAAAAAATCCGTTAGACTTTGCACTCTGGAAAAAAGCTTCCCCGGAACATATCATGCGATGGAAAACAAAGTGGAGTGACGGTTTCCCCGGATGGCACCTGGAATGTGCAGTGATGAGTACGAAATACCTGGGTCAGGAATTTGATATCCACGGGGGAGGTATGGACCTCCAGTTTCCACATCATGAATGTGAGATTGCACAGGCGTACGGCACCCATAAAAAGGAGCCTGCAAAATATTGGCTTCATACCAACATGCTCACGGTAAATGGCCAAAAGATGAGTAAATCCCTTGGGAATTCCTTTTTGCCACACCAATTGATCAGCGGAAATCATGAGTTATTAGAAAAAGGGTTCAGCCCGATGACCATTCGGTTTTTTATGCTTCAGTCTCATTATGCAAGCACCCTGGATTTCTCAAATGATGCGTTAATTGCTGCCCAGAAAGGTTATTTTAAAATGGCGAATGGACTAAGAATCATACAGGAAATGGAGTTTCCGGAAATCGCAGAGGACTCGATTGACGAAAAACAAAAAGAGCAAATTGAAAAATTCTGTGACAATTGTTATTATGCCATGAATGATGATTTCAATACCGCTCTTACCATTGGTCACCTATTCAACATAGTTAAAAAAATCAATGCCATCCATACAGGACAACTAAGTATTGGGACTATTGGCAAAGAGACATTTAACCGCATGAAAGAAACCTTCCGCTCTTTTACCATTGATGTTTTAGGGTTAAAAGTTGAAGATGCGCTGCCAAGTGGTAAACTACTGGATATTGTTTTAAAGGAATATCAATCTGCAAAAGAGGCCAAAAACTATGATAAGGTTGATGAGTTACGAGCGGCCTTAAAGTCCAGTGGCATAGTCGTAAAAGACATGAAAACCGGTATTGACTGGGCGTATGAGGAATAAGAAATAGGTTGGTAAAAGAAAAGGGGCCTCGGCCCCTTTTCAAAAAATTAATGAGATGCAAGTTTCTCCTTGTGCTTTTTTAACTGCCTTCGCAATGCTTCTACAGCTTCATCCGTTCCTGCTTCAAAGGACTTAGCCTTCTCCTTAGCAAAGAGCTGGTGTCCTGGGATATTAAGTTTTATCTCCACAATCTTATTCTCCATTGAATCATCCTTATCCAACTTCAAAAAAACTTCGCCGTCAATTATTCGATCAAAAAAAGTGTCCAATTTATCCGCTTTCTTTTGGATAAAATCGATCAATGTTCCATCTGCGTCAAAGTGAATAGAATGCGTCTGTAGTTTCATAACTATTATAATTTAAGAATTAAACATTAAGCTTTTGGATGGGCCTGGTCAAAAACAGATTTTAGCTTCTCCATCGAATTATGGGTATACACCTGCGTTGCAGCAAGACTTGTATGCCCAAGTAAATCTTTTACGGCATTTAAGTCAGCGCCTTTATTTAATAAGTGTGTGGCAAAGGTATGTCTGAGTACGTGTGGACTCTTTTTCGATAGTGTAGTGACAAGTTTAAGGTATTTATTAACTAGTCGATAAACTAACATGGAGTAAAGTTGGTGGCCGGTGTTGGTAACTAACAAAAATGGACTCATCGCTTCAAAACCTTCTAACTGTCTTTTCTCTTTATATGCCTTAATTAATTGAACGAGATTTTTACCAATTGGTATAACTCTTTCTTTATTTCTTTTTCCCAACACCTTAATATTTTCCTGAAAGACATTGACATCTTGATCTTTTAGTCCAATAAGTTCCGCCAATCTTATGCCGGTTCCATACAGAAGCTCAAGCAATAACCTGTCCCTATGCCCTTCAAAATCATCCGGATATTCAATCTGATCAAGAAGGTTATCTATCTCAGATTCCCTGACAAAAGCAGGTAATTTCTTCTCAGTCTTCAGTGGTTTAAGTCTGGAGGCGGGATTCGTTGCCAAATCTTCCCTGGATTGCAGAAATTTATAGAAAGACTTGAGCGTAGCGATTTTTCGGTTGACTGTCCTGGGTGAGATCCCCTCCTCAATTTGAGAAACTATCCATCCTCTCAGATGGACATGTGATGTTTCTTCAAAACGTGAAATTTCAAATGTCTTGGATAAAAAAGAGGAAAATTGAGAAAGATCACTTTGATACGCCTCTATGGTATGAGTGCTGTATCGCTTTTCAAATTGTAGATATCTTAAAAAAGATGTAATCATAAGTCAAGTACGTCCCGGGAGCGGGAATCACTAAACTTACTAAATAAATAGAAATACCTGAAAGAAGGGATTAGATATTTTCTTTATCACGCATGTATTGACGATACGATGCTCTAATCACTTCATGTCTTCTTTTTACAGAAGGCTTGGTAAACGCAGTTCTTTCTCTTAATTCTTTAAGAACTCCAGTCTTCTCAAATTTCTTTTTGAATCGCTTCAGGGCCTTGTCAATTGATTCGTTCTCTTTTACGTTTACAATAATCATATTTATGCCTTAAAAATTTATTGGACTGCAAAATTATAGGAATTTTTCGTTAAGTCAAATAGTCTTTAAATACTTCTTCGCCCGATCGGGTCAATAATTTTGTTTTTTTAGCCATTCAAAACTTTATCTTTGCGCCCTATGGCTAACGGAGACGAAATAACTACCCTCAAAAACATTGCTTCACATTGCAAGGAATATGGCTTTATTTATCCATCCAGTGAGATCTATGACGGATTAAGTGCAACTTATGACTACGGTCCAAATGGCTCTGAACTAAAGAATAACATCAAAGATTATTGGTGGAAGGCCATGGTTCGCATGAATGAAAACATTGTGGGTATTGATGCAGCGATTTTTATGCACCCAACCACCTGGAAAGCCAGCGGGCACGTAGATGCATTCAATGATCCACTAATCGACAACAAAGATTCCAAAAAAAGATACCGTGCTGATGTATTGATTGAAGACCAAATCGCAAAGATTCAAGGTAAGATCAATAAAGAAGTTGACAAGGCTGCCAAGCGGTTTGGAGATTCTTTTGACAAAGGACAGTTCCTGAATACCAATGAACGAGTTGTTCGCTATCAAGGTGAAATAAAAGCCATTGAGGAGAAATTAAAATCATCCATTGAAAGCGGGGATTTAGCCGCCTTGAAAGCCCTGATTGAAGAATTAGCAATTGCAGATCCAGTTTCCGGATCCAGAAACTGGACGGACGTAAGACAATTCAACCTGATGTTCTCTACAGAACTGGGATCAGTTGCCGATGAGTCCGGTAAAATTTATTTACGCCCAGAAACAGCCCAGGGAATTTTCGTTAATTACCTGAATGTGCAAAAAACCAGCAGAATGAAATTGCCTTTTGGGATTGCACAAATTGGTAAAGCATTCCGTAACGAGATTATCGCCAGACAATTCATATTCAGAATGCGGGAGTTCGAGCAGATGGAAATGCAATACTTCATTCCACCAGGAAGCGAAAAAGAATGGTATGAGCACTGGAAAGAAAAAAGGATGAGTTGGCACAAAGCTTTGGAGTTAGGGGACGATAGGTATCGATTCCATGATCACCTCAACCTGGCCCATTATGCCAATGCAGCCTGTGACATAGAATTTAACTTCCCGATGGGATTTAAGGAATTAGAGGGGATTCACTCCAGAACAAACTTTGACTTAAGTAGCCATGAAAAATTCTCGGGCAAGAAACTGCAATTTTTTGATAATCAAAGCAATGAAAGTTATGTCCCTTACGTACTCGAGACTTCTATCGGCTTAGACCGAATGTTCCTGGCAGTGATGTCAGCAGCATACCGTGAAGAAAAACTGGAAGATGGCAGCGAAAGAACAGTATTGAAGATACCACCCGCACTGGCTCCTACAAAAGTGGCAATTCTTCCATTGGTGGATAAAGATGGCCTGCCGGAAAAAGCGCGAAAGATCATGGATGACATACAATTGGATTTCAACGCTGGCTACGAGGCCAAAGACACCATTGGCAAACGTTATAGAAGACAAGATGCCATTGGCACACCTTATTGTGTGACTATCGACAATCAGTCAATGGAAGATGACTCCGTAACCATCAGAGATAGAGATACCATGCAGCAGGAAAGGGTTTCTGTGGCTGAACTTACGGATCGATTGAAAGAGAAAACAAGTCTCAATAAGCTTTTGAAAAACATCTAGAAGAAATATGAATACTACATGATCAGAAATAATAATTAATTTCACTCCTGACCATGTTGATTTTTTCCATAGGCATTGCCATTGCTTTTCTGCTTGGAAGGTTGATTACGAAATACCAATATGAGTATTTTCTAAACCACACTAACCTATCAGCAACTGGCATTAAGCCTTCTCAAAAGTCCGTGCTGGAAAAGCATTTTAATTTTTACAAAATGCTTCCTCCCAAATCAAAAAAAATCTTTGAATATAGGGTTGCCAAATTCATAAGTCTGAAAGAATATATCCCTAGAAATATGAATGAAGTCACGGAAGAAATGAAAGTGCTTATTGCAGCTTCTGCCATCCAACTCACGTTTGGCCTTCCTAAAATCTTCCTTAAACACTTCAAATACATCCTTGTTTTTCCGGACGATTTTTTTAGCCCAACCAACAATGTATACCATAAAGGTGAGGTGAACCCCATGAAAAAAGTCATTGTATTGGCCTGGCGACATTTTGTGGAAGGATATATCGAAGATGAAGGTATTAACCTTGGATTACATGAAATGGCGCATGCACTCCAGCTGGAAAATATTGTGGAAAATGGAGAGTTTGGTTTTCTAAAGGATGAAGATATCACCAAATGGCAAAAGCTGGCCGCTGCTGAAATTGAGAAGATGAAATCTGGAGAAGCCACATTTTTCCGCCCATATGGAAGTACAAACCATGCCGAATTTTTCTCCGTGGCAGTGGAGAATTTCTTTGAAAGACCTGTCGAATTCAATGCCTATCACCAGGAACTCTATCAGGTGATGACTGATTTGCTAAATCAGGATCCGCTGTTATTAGCGAATGCTGGGAAGAGTATGTAGGGGATAAACATTCTTCCAAACGTAAAATACGGTTAGTAAAATGCCTGAATCCTATACAAAAAGTAATGTTACGCTGACTATAAACCTTTTAAGTATTTCTGAAATAATTACCAATTATCTGAATAGTCTCCCTCTGGTCAAGAGGTCCATGTCCATACTCCTACCCATATTTAGATATGCGGATCTTGTTTTCTGAGTTCTGACTCCTGTTTTCTATTTATCATTGCCTCCATGAACTGGATTCAATTGCTTTCTTCCAAAAGGTTTGGTGATAAAGAGGTAAAACCTAACAGTGAAACACGGAGTCGCTTTGATCAGGATTTCGACCGATTGATTTTTTCACATCCATTTCGGAAACTACAGGACAAAACCCAGGTATTTCCTTTACCCGAAGACGATTTTGTTCATACAAGACTAACACACAGCCTCGAAGTTTCTAGCGTAGGTAGGTCATTGGGAAGGGCCACGGGCGAGTTTTTACTACAAAAGCATGAGGACTTAAAACAGGAGGGTTTTACCATACATGATTTTGGAAGCATTGTGGGAGCTGCCTGCCTGGCTCATGATCTTGGCAATCCACCTTTTGGACATTCAGGCGAATCGGCAATTTCCTCTTTCTTTATCAATCATCCCTATGGCCAAAATTTCCAGCAATTTGTGCAAGCAGAAGAGTGGGAGGACCTGATTCGGTTTGAAGGAAATGCACAGGGCTTCAGAATCATGAATGAAAGCAAAATGGGTGGGCTTTCGCTCACATATGCTACGCTGGGAGCTTTCACAAAATATCCAAAAACCGCTGCTGCCCAAACGATTAAAAAGAGAAAAAGCCAAAAGAAGTTCGGTATTTACCGTTCCAACATCGATCAGTTTGGCGAAATGGCCACAAACATGGGGCTGATTTCCTTTGGCAAAGAATCCTGGTGCCGTCATCCATTGGCATTTTTAGTAGAAGCAGCTGACGACATTTGTTATAACATTATTGATCTTGAAGATGGGTGCCGGCTAGGTCTGGTTTCGTTTGATCAGACCAAAGCATTTCTGGCGTCTATAATCCGGGAACATTTTGATGAACAAAAACTTCAAAAAATTGAGGATCAAAATAATAAGCTTGGAATGCTTAGGGCTTTAGCGATTAATCAACTCATTAGTGAATGTGTGGAAATCTTCAAAGTTTATGAGGACGACATGCTTGAAGGCAAATTTGATCAGGCACTTACAGATATCATCCCTTCTGCTGAGGCATTAGCCGAAATTAGCAGCCTTTCAATTGAAAAAATCTATCGCTCAAAACAAGTGCTGGAAAGAGAGGCAGGAGGATTCGAAGTAATCGAGCAACTGATGAATGCTTTTACAAAATCCGTATATACTAAATTCTTTGATCAGGAAGCTTTTACTCCCCGACAACGATCTGTTTATCTACTGATCAATGAGTCAATTCGACTAAGACTTGAAACGCCTGGTCAGTCAACCTATGAACAGTTAATGATCGTATCTGACTTTATTTCTTCTCTGACAGATTCTTATGCAATCAAGCTATATAAAATTATTACCGGATACTCCTTACCCTCTTCCAGGGTTTAAAAAGAAATTTATTTTAGATTGTGACGAGTCCGTTGGCTTTTATTTAGCCTCAATGTATTTTAAATAGTACATTTGCACCTCTTTTCCGGATGTGGACCATAATCGCAAATATTATCTTAAAATACCGGATCACCTTAATGGTGATATTAGGGGTGATTACCGTATTCATGGGTTACAAAGCCCAGGACATACAATGGTCCTACGATATGGCCAATATTGTTCCGGAAGACGATACTGAGCAACAATTCTTCAGACAGTTTAAAGAAACCTTTGGTGAAGATGGCAACATCATGGCCATTGGCGTTTTGGACACCTCCGTATATCAGGTTGAAAACTTCAAGAAACTGCAATACCTAAGCCGGGAGCTAACCAAAATCGAAGGCGTAAAAAATGTGCTTGGGCTTCCCAATCTCAAGCAATTATATAAAAATACCGAAGAGCGTAAGTTTGATATGGTCCCCATTTTTCCTGAAATAACAGAAAATCAGGATCAATTGGACAGTATGCTCCTCAAAGTCCGACAACTGAAGTTATATGCCGGCCAGGTGATCAATGAGGAAAATGGAGCCACCCTAATCCTTGTGACAGTTGACAAAGAGGTACTTAATTCTGACCGAAGGGACGTGATGATTGATGACATCATGAGAGCTGGCAGACAGTTTTCTGAGGTGACCGATATCAACGTATACTTTGCAGGTCTCCCTTATGTCAGATCTGTAAATACCATTAAGATCAAACAAGAGCTTAACAAATTCCTGATCATCTCTGTGGTCATTACTGGTCTGATCTTATTCGGCTTTTTCCGATCTATTAAAGCCGTTGTTTTTCCACTGATCATTATAGGTGTGATTGTGGTTTGGGTGTTGGGTACCCTTGCGATCCTGCAATACAAAATTACGCTGTTAACGGGATTGATACCATCCATCATTGTGGTCATTGGAATCCCAAACTCGGTCTATATGCTCAATAAATATCACCGGGAATATGCCATCCATGGGGACCAACGCAGAGCGCTTGAAACCATCATCCGGAACATTGGCATCGTCACTTTCATGACAAACTTTACCACTGCGGTAGGATTTCTGGTGCTTATGTTTACTGGCATCACTATTTTGATGGAGTTTGGAGTTGTTGCCGGGGTAAATATCATGTGCACATTTATTGTGAGTTTGATCTTAATCCCTTCCGTATTCTCGCTATTTAAACCCCCAAGTACCAGACACTTGAAGCATCTTGATTTCAAGATAATCACCCTCGTACTTGAATTCCTTGACTACATCGTTCACCGCCATAAAAAACTTATTTTTATTTCAACGGCAGTTATCGTTTTTGCCTCAATTGCAGGCATGTTTTCCATCAGATCCATTTCTTTTATGGTAGATGATCTTCCCGAGGAGAGTCCATTAAAAAAGGAACTGGCATTTTTTGAAGAAAATTTTAGCGGGGTACTTCCATTGGAAGTAGTGGTGGACACGGGAAATAAGCGAGGCGTACAGCGGCTGGGAAATCTTCAGAAGATCGATGAATTGGAAACCTATTTTAGGGATTCAATATCAATGATTTCTCAACCAGTATCTATCGTGAGCTTTATCAAGGCCGCCAAGCAAGCATACTATAATCAAAACCCAGCATACTATGAATTGCCCAATAAACGAGAAAGTGCATTCATACTGAGATATCTGAACCAGGGAGAGGACATGGAAGGTCTATCACAAAATTTTGTTGACTCTACCGGACAGTATATCCGCATTTCACTCAAAATGCCTGATGTGGGATCTAACATCATGGATTCATTGGTAACTGAAGTAATCAAGCCTAAAATTGATCAGATTTTCGGAGAGACTGAGATGAAAGTCGATCTGACTGGTACGGTCCTGATGTTTATCAAAGGAAATAAGTACCTCATAGAGAACCTCTTCACCTCGATGTTACTGGCATTTATCATTATCGCCGCAATTATGGGGTTGCTATTCAGAAACTTCCTGATGATTGTTATCTCCTTAATCCCTAACATGATCCCACTGATGATGACAGCTGGTATTATGGGATATTTAGGAATTCCCTTAAAGCCAAGTACGGCCCTTATTTTCAGTATCGCTTTTGGTATATCTGTAGATAATTCCATCCACTATCTCGCTAAGTACCGACAAGAGTTGAGAGTAAGTAAAGGAGTTGTTTCAATCGCAGTCACAAAAAGCCTAAAAGAAACCGGAGCAAGCATGATCTATACTTCCATCATCCTGTTTTTTGGATTTGTGATTTTTACCGCCTCTGAGTTTGGTGGAACAATTGCTTTAGGGAAGCTAACATCCATGACCTTATTATTTGCTATGATGGCGAATCTCATTGTTCTTCCTGCACTGATCCTTCAATTTGATAGTGGGAAATTCAACAAAGAAGACAAGGAATTGGTGGATGATTATCCTGAAATGATTGATGGAGAGGAAGAAGAAGATCTTCCGAAAAAGAAAACCACACGAAAAAAGAAGAAATAAGTATCGTGGCAGCAAAATATCCCGAACATAAACAAGTCTCATATCCAGGTCTGGCTACTGAACAATTAAAAAAGTGGCAGGAGAATAACACATTTGAAAAATCTGTTTACTCACGGGAAAAAGCAGATACTTTTACCTTCTATGAAGGTCCCCCATCCGCAAATGGAACGCCCGGGATACACCATGTGATGGCAAGAACTGTCAAGGATATCTTTTGCCGTTTCAAAACCCTCAAAGGTTATCAGGTAAAAAGAAAGGGTGGATGGGATACGCATGGATTACCGGTAGAGCTGCAGGTCGAAAAAGAACTTGGAATAAAAAAAGACGACATCGGGGTAAAGATCTCCGTGGAAGAATATAACCGCAAATGCAAAGAGGCGGTAATGAAATTCAAAGGAGAATGGGATGACCTTACCCGAAAAATGGGATATTGGGTTGATCTTGATGATCCATATATCACCTTCGAGCGTGATTATATGGAAACCCTCTGGCACCTGCTCAAAAAGCTTTTTGACAAGGGGCTTTTATACAAGGGATACACCATTCAGCCTTACTCTCCAGCGGCAGGTACTGGATTAAGCTCGCATGAGCTCAACCAGCCAGGCACCTACCGGAATGTAAAAGATACTTCAGTCGTCGCTCAGTTTAAGGTGAAGAAAGATGAGCGATCGGCTTTTCTTTTTGGATCAGAAAACGAAGATGTCAGGATTCTGGCATGGACGACAACACCCTGGACATTGCCATCAAACTGTGCTTTAGCTGTAGGTGAAAAAATTCAGTATGTAAAGGTGAAGACCTTTAATCAGTATACCGGTCTCCCGATCAGTGTGATACTGGCAAAGGAGCTTGTGGGTAACTATTTCTCAGAAAAAGCGAAAGAGATTCAGCTTAGTGACTACCAGACAGGCGACAAATTAATCCCATTTGAAATTGTATCCGACTATACCGGAAAGGATTTACTTGAGGTAAGGTATGAGCAGTTAATGCCCTATGTAACCAATGAAGACTTAGAAAAAAATGCATTCCGGGTGATCGCCGGAGATTTTGTTTCTACTGAAGATGGTACTGGCGTCGTACACACCGCCTCCGTATTTGGAGCCGATGACTTTAGAGTTGCCCAGCAAAATGGCGTGCCTGCTGTGCTGATCAAAAACGAAAAAGATGAGGATGTCCCGCTTGTCAACAAAAAAGGCCAGTTTGTAGATCAAGTGAATGATTTTGCCGGAAGGTTTGTCAAAGAAGAATATTACGATGATGCAACCAGAAACAATCCGGACTTCAAGCCCACAGATGTGCTGATTGCCATCAAGCTCAAAGAAGACAATAAAGCATTCAAAGTTGAGAAATATGAGCACAGTTACCCGCACTGCTGGAGAACTGACAAGCCCGTCTTATATTATCCTTTGGATTCCTGGTTTATAAAAACAACCGCCTTAAAAGACCGACTGGTCGAGTTGAACAAAACGATTAACTGGAAGCCGGAATCTACTGGAACCGGCCGCTTCGGAAACTGGCTGGAAAACCTGGTAGATTGGAACTTAAGTCGTTCAAGGTTTTGGGGGACTCCCTTACCCATCTGGGTAACCAAAGATCGAAAAGAGATGAAATGCATTGGTAGCATTGCAGAGCTAAAAAGCGAAGTAGACAATGCTGTGAAGGCAGGTTTCATGAAAGAAAGTATTGGAGATGATTTTGACTTACACAGACCCTACGTAGACGATGTAGTGCTTGTAAGTGATTCAGGGTTGCCGATGTATCGGGAACCAGACCTCATCGATGTATGGTTTGACAGTGGTGCCATGCCATATGCACAATGGCACTACCCCTTTGAACAAAATGATACTTTTAATGCCAACTTCCCAGCTGACTTTATTGCTGAAGGAGTTGATCAGACCCGTGGCTGGTTCTTTACTCTTCATGCCATTGCCGTACTTCTATTTGATCGAGTAGCGTTCAAGAATGTCATTGCCAATGGACTTGTTCTTGACAAGAATGGCAACAAAATGTCCAAAAGGCTGGGCAACGCCGTAAATCCATTTGAAACGATTGAAAAATACGGTCCAGATGCTACCCGTTGGTACATGATCGCTAACGCCAACCCATGGGATAATTTAAAGTTTGACATAGAAGGCGTAGCAGAAGCTCAGCGCAAATTTTTTGGCACATTGACCAATACCTATTCCTTCTTCGCGCTTTATGTTAATTTAGATGGATTTGTTATCGACCCAAAACAAATGATTCCAGTAGCCAAAAGGCCAAGATTTGACCGATGGATTGTGTCTGAATTGCAGGAGCTAATTCAAAAGGTAGATGACAGCTATGAAAATTATGAGCCCACCCAGGCTGCCAGGGCCATGCAGGATTTTGTCAATGACCAACTGTCCAACTGGTACATCAGACTTAGCAGAAAACGTTTCTGGATGAGTGAGATGAATGACGATAAACGTGCTGCGTATGAAACTTTGTATGAGTGTTTATCTACCGTTGCACAATTGATGAGCCCAATTGCTCCTTTCTATGCCGACTGGCTGTATCAGAACCTCACTTCACCAATAGCGGGAGATTCCGAAATGGAAGAAAGCATACACCTGACACATTTCAAAGCTGCAGATCTCAGCCTGATAGACCGATCTTTAAGCGATAGCATGCACATCGCACAATCAATTTCCTCTCTGGTACATTCTTTACGTAAAAAGGAGAAAATCAAAGTACGTCAACCACTTCAAAAAATTCTGGTCCCCATCCTTAATGAAAACGAGCGGGAGACCATTGAAGCTGTTCATGAATTAATCACCTCAGAGACAAATGTCAAAGACATAGAACTACTGGATGATGCAAGTGGAGTCCTCGTAAAAAAGATCAAACCAAACTTCAGGAAACTGGGACAGGAATACGGTCCTAAAATGAAAGCAATCACTCCATTGATAAGTGCATTGGATCAGGATGCTATCCGGGAATTTGAATTAAATGGCACCTATTCCTTAAACTTAGAGAATGAACAGATCAACCTGACCTTAGAAGATGTGGAGATCACCTCCGAGGACATTCCAGGATGGCTGGTAGCTTCTGAAAATGGATTGACAGTCGCTCTTGACATAACACTCACCGACGAACTTAAGAAAGAAGGTATTGGTAGAGACATAGTGAACAGGGTACAAAATCTCAGAAAAGATCAGGGGATGGAAGTGCAAGATAAAATTTCCATTCACTATTTCACCAGTGATGAAATGACTGTTCAGGCCATTCAAGAGTTTAAAGATTATATTCAAAAAGAAACCCAGGCCCTCAAACTTGAGTTTAAAGATCAATTAACTAATGGTGCTGACCTTGATATTGATGGAGTTCAAATCAAGATAGCGATTGATGTACTAAAATGACAGATAAGAAAACACCACACGTATTATCCTTTTTTGGGATCAGCCTTTTTGTGATTATACTGGATCAGGTAGTGAAGCTTTTGGTCCATTTCAATATGGAAATGGGCGTAAAAGGGCAAATCAAGATTTTTGGTGAATTTTTCAAACTGCATTACCTCACCAATCCGGGAATGGCTTTCGGGATGGAAATGCCATTTGAAAACAGTAAAATTGTATTGACCGTATTCAGGCTGATCGCCATGGTGGCTATCGGCTATTATCTATATAAGCTATACATTGACAAATCCTCCATTGGCTTACTTGTTTGCGTGGCCATGATTCTTGGTGGAGCTATTGGTAATGTACTGGATAGTATTTTTTATGGTGTATTTCTTGACAATGCCCCATATGATGCTCCAACGCCATGGTTCCATGGACAAGTGGTAGACATGTTTTACATCGATATCTGGGAAGGTCGAATAGCTGATTGGGTTCCACTACTAGGAGGTGATTACATGGCATTATGGCCAGTTTTTAATATTGCAGATGCTTCCATCTTTTTGGGAATTACCTTCATCTTGATTTTCCAAAAGAAATTCTTTCATAAAGAAGAAGATAGCAACGAGGAGCCAACAGCGAGCATAACTTCAAGCGAGACAAGTAGTCAGGACCAATAATTTACCCCTTTTTAGCCTACCAATCTTTTTAATGCCCATCTGAAAAGCCACCGCTAGCTTTAAAGCTTTGGGTGTCTCAACAGGAATTAATCTTGGCCTGTTAAATTTGCGTACATAATCTCAACTCATTTGTCCAACAAAGCACTATCCATAATCCTTGGAATCTCGGGAATCCTGCTTTTCTCCAGCAAAGCGGTTATGGTGAAACTCGCTTATCAATATGAAGTAGACACGATCACTTTACTCTTGCTGAGGATGGTTTTTTCATTGCCCTTTTATCTTGGTGTTATTGCCTGGCATCGAACAAAAACAAATCAGGACACTAAAAGACCGCCTCTCCAAATTAATGACTACGGTTACCTGATACTTTTTGGATTTCTGGGATACTATCTGGCCAGCTATTTCGACTTCCTCGGGCTCAATTATATCAAAGCCGGACTCGAAAGAATCATCTTGTTCTTATACCCCACACTGGTGCTACTGATATCCTGGTTGGTAAGAGGGCAAAAAATCACAAGTCAACAGCTTTTGGGAGTGGTTATCACATACCTGGGAGTAGTGGGGATCTTTGCCACAGAGCTTAATCTTTCGGTTCAGGAAAACGTCTGGTTAGGCGGTATTCTTATCTTTCTGAGTGCCCTTACTTACGGCAGTTATATTGTAGGCTCAGGTTGGCTGATTCCAAAATTTGGAGCTACCCTTTTTACCTCTTATGCTATGGTTGTTTCCTGTATATGCGTAATTGTACATTATTTACTAGTGGTCGATACACCCCTTCTAAGCCTTCCAGGGCAAGTGTATCTAATCGGCTTACTTATGGCTGTATTTGCTACTGTTATTCCATCCTACCTAATTTCATACGCGATCAAAGGACTGGGGGCCAATAATTTCTCGGTGCTGGGAAGTCTCGGGCCTGTTTCCACCATTGTTTTAGCTTATTTCTTCCTGGGAGAGACATTGACCTGGTTCCAACTGGTGGGAGCAGTGGTGGTTATTTCCGGAATCTATGTTGCGGAAAGAAAGCAAAAATGAAAATTTCAGCTTATTTCACCACAGGCCGTATAATGTGAATCTTTTGTTATGGCGGACCTATCAAATCCTTACCTCAGAATTCTGAGCCACAGATTTGTAAATCGCTTCGACAACCGTAATATCTCTCAACCCCTCTTCACCAGGGACTCTCACATCCTCATTGTTCATAATGGACAAAGCATCATTATTCATTTGAATAACTTGTTGGCTCTTTACTGGCACATCAATGATTGTTCCATCTGACATGCTACCCTTGTTTCCGCTATATCCTGATTGTGGTTCCATTTTCAATGATCCACGCTCATAGTTCACCATCAAATGATTCATCCGGATGCCAAAGCTGGTTTGACAGGAAGCCCTGGCGCCACTTGGAAATTCCAATTGAAACATCATCGTCTCTTCCACTTCCTTATAAATCTCGGGCCTGGTAGTTGAGGCCTGAGCCATCACCGAAACAGGCTCTTCCCCAGTAGCTAATCGAGCGCCCTGTAAGGCATAAACGCCCATATCTCCCATGCAACCTCCACCCATTGCCCTACTTTGTTTCCAATGGTCTGTCCTGCCATCAAAATATCCAGCAGCAGAAGTAATCATCTTTACCTTGCCAAAAGGTTTTTCCCTCCCAACTTTCATGTAGGCCTGAATGTTAGGGTCATGCTGACACCTGTATCCAATGGATAGCTTCACCTTATTCTTTTTAGCTGCACTGATCATCTCCATGCACTCCTTCACAGAAGGTGCCATTGGCTTTTCGCACCATACATGTTTCCCAATATTTGCACCCCTTATGGAATATGCTGCATGCATGGAAGGAGGTAAAACGATATATACAACATCGATATCCGGATTATCCGCAATCTCTTCAAATGTTTCATAGTTGTAGACATTCCTATCGGGGATTCCATACTTCTCCTGCCATACTGGAATTTTACCAGGTGTTCCTGTCACAATTCCTTTCAACTCGCAATAGTCTGTTCCCTGAAGGGCTGGAGCCAAAAGATCTGTGCTATAATACCCCAGTCCAACAAGCGCAATACCAAGCTTCTCCTTTTTCTGTCGGGTAGCACTAAGTAAAACATGGGAAGAAAAGGCAACAGAGGATGCTGCCAGACCTGCCTTTTTGATAAAATTCCTTCTTTCAATCTTCATAGCTCTAAAAACTTTTACTGTTTCAAAATTTACGAAAAATACCTGAATTACTAAAATGCACTACGACTAATCGGGGTATATCAAAAGGAAGTCATTGAAGTGTTTTGCCTAACTCACGACCTTTTCTATCATTATCTAAAATAATAAGGAACAACTTTAAAACCATGCCCGTATACCAATTCCAATGGCATCTGCAACTTTATTCATCCCTGACATCTCCGGATTTACCCGTTTTGTGAAAACTACGGAGCAGGAGCACAGCAGACATATTATAGGTGATCTCGTCAAGTTGATCATTCGGGCAGGCAAAAAGAAATTTGATGTCGCCGAGATCGAAGGAGATGCTGTCTTTTTCTTTAAGGACAATAAAAAATACGGAGTAGGGGAGATTCAGAAAATCTCTTCAGAGATTTATGGACTGTTTCATGATCATCTAAAGCAATATGAACATAAACGCATTTGCGAGTGTGGGGCCTGTACCACAGCGGCAAACCTTGAGTTAAAATTTGTTGTCCATTATGGTGAAATTTCACTTCTTGATTATGGGAATAATTCCGGGAAACCTTTTGGTCAATCTGTAATTGAAGTTCATCGCTTATTAAAAAATAAGATTGGACACCAGGAATATGTCCTTTTTTCCGAAGCTTTTTTGGGTGTAGAAAAATTACCAGGGAGTAATTACGGAACGTATATGGATAAAGAATTGGGAGTCATCCCCTATTGGTATCATTTGATTGAGGGTTGGAAGGAGTCTTTTGAAGTGAGCCGCTCTAACGGACAGGATCTTAAGGCTGACCTTCATATCCAAAAAGAGTATGATATTGACCTTCCTCCAAAATTACTTCATGAGATGTTGATCAACTTTAAGTATCGACAACTGTGGAATAAGGGTGTAGATAAAATCATTTATAATGAGGAGACCATAAATCAGGTTGGAACAGCTCATTATTGCGTAATCAAAGGGAGAGAACTCTCATTTGATACGAAGAAACCGCTTGTAGTAGACGGAGAGTTGGCTTATGGTGAAATCCTTAAAACACCTGCCCCTTTTAAATACTTTGAATCTGATTTTTATCTAACAAAGGGGAAGAAAAATGAGCATACACGATTGAGAATAGCATTGAAAGTCAAATACAAATCAAAATTCCAGAGGGTTTTTGCGCCGGCATTTAAGTATATATTGAATAGAAAAGCGGTGCAATCCGGTCAAGCAATAACAGGTGCGGTTCCAAA
This sequence comes from Marinoscillum sp., assembly GCA_043554545.1. Classification (GTDB taxonomy): domain Bacteria; phylum Bacteroidota; class Bacteroidia; order Cytophagales; family Cyclobacteriaceae; genus UBA7330. The sequence continues at coordinate 4,236,921 of CP121337.1, forward strand.
GTTTCTGAAATTAAAAGACCAACAGAACTAATTCGTCCATTCCTCTTTTGAATGGAACCTTTCGGGAATTGTTCCTTTGTCTTTTGCAAACTGTTCTGATGAAACTTCAAGAAAATCGTAACCGCTAAGTAATTCTCCAATGATATAATCCAGGATGATTTTCATTCCATAGACATCGGCATAATTATATCGAACCAGCGTACCCAGGGCATTTGGATCCCCATTAAGATGCTGACCCCACAATACTGGTGCCTGCTGACCCGTCATTTCCAGAATATCCGTATCTCTGTACATCCCGATAGCCTTTTCAATCCTTTTTTGTCCTCCCTTCAACCCAACTCTACGCGCAAAATACCGAAGGTCAATGTGGCAAACAGGAAAGTTCGCCTCTGGAAACTCCTTTTTAATGATGGGGATATCAAAACCAGTCCCATTAAAAGTGACCACAACTTTAGCACGATTGATGGCGTTGAGCATAGGCTCAGGATCCTCACCAGCAATATAAAATCCAAATTCTTCACCCAATGACCATCCAACTACAGTAATCTGATCAAACCTGAATCCGGATCCGGTCGTTTCAATATCGATAAACAGGACATCCTCTGGACAATGAAGTGCAATCCGATAGTATTCTGAAACGGGTATCCGTTCTATAAAATATTGGAAGTTTCCTTGATTAAAATGTTTTCTGGAAACATCAAAAGTGGGCTCCGATTGTTCAAATAGATTAAGCTGACTATCAAAAGCATTTTCATATTTTTCCCAGTCTGTAATCCCCTTCGCCCATAACTTTGATTCCTGCGTGAGCGTCACTTTTTTCAATTGTAAAAAAGTATTTTGGAGCATTCAATAAATTTAACAAAAGTTATTCAGCTGTCCCCCTAATTCTTAAGGACAACAAGCCCAACCGGGGGTTTTTTTGCCGCCTCAATTCTTTCGGAAAGTATTTTATCCATCGAAGTGATCACCGCCTTATATGCCGATTCGCTTGCCAGATTTATCAGCTCATTCGGGTCTTTTATTCGGTCATAGAGTTCAATCATTCCCGGCCCACCTTCTCCCCAACGCGTGTAGCGATAGTTGTTAGTTCTCACTGTATAATCATTGTAGACTTGTGTCAATATGGATGACCTTACTTCGATGCGATGATCTTTTAATACTGGAACCAGACTTTTCCCACTTAGGTATGCAGGCCCTTCAACCTGGGCCAGCTCACATAAAGTCGGGTATAAATCAATCATCTCTGCAAACGAAGTTGTTGTTTTTCCTTTCGGCATCTCCGGATCATAAATAATCAATGGGATGCGACCTGAGTGCTCAAAAAGTGTCAATTTCTGGAAGTACTCATGTTCTCCCATGTGATAGCCATGATCAGAAGTAAAAACAATGATGGTGTTTTCTGACAGACCTATACTATCAAGTGCATGGACTACTCTTCCTACCTGAGCATCCAAAAAACTAATGGTGGCATAATAAGCTTGAATAGCACACCTTTTTAGCGAATCAGAGAGGTTGTTCTGATGTTGAAACCTGGTAAGCCCTTTCACAGCAGGTGCTGGAAGCGAAGAAAAATAATCATCGGGTACGGAGGGGATCATGATATCATCCTTATCATACATTTCAAAATATTCCTTTGGTGCGACATAAGGGGTATGTGGTTTGTAAAAACCAACCCCCAGGAAAAATGGGGTATTATTTTCCTTATACTTCCCCAATAGTTCAATGGATTTTGTAGCGACCAATCCGTCTGTATGCTCCTCTCCGGGCTCATCAGTAGCTAACCAGCTCAAAACAGCTCCGAAACTTCCAGGCTTTAGACTAAATATCTGATCCTCAAGGTCTTTATCCACCCCCTTCGGATAATACCTTTCATTCCAGGAAAGCGAATCATCATGACCCGGTGTTCCAATTCCTTTTGGGTTATCGTAGTGGTAGATCTTCCCAACGCGGGCAGCCTCATAGCCAGCATTCATGAAAGCCTGACTCATGGTAGTAACCTCCGGCACATGATCTCTGATATAATCTCTCAATCGATGATGACCCGACTGGTCCGGATAAAGCCCCGTCATCATACTTGCACGGGAAGGGCCACACAAAGGAAAATTGCAGAATGCCTGATTAAAGAGGAGGCCACGTTTAGCCAGTTTGTCAATGTTAGGTGTCTTGACCAGGTAGTGGTCGTAGATACCCATGTTGTCATTAAGATCATCTGCTATGATGAAAAGGACATTCTTTCTATGCTCCTTTTTCAGATCACATGAAACCACAAATAATGATATGATCACTAAAACATACAAAGAAATACTACGCATGATCATTGGGGTCAAATGACTTAAAGTCTGACCCGAATTCCTGGACCGATCAAACCAAATAATTTTGTTTCACTAAGCAAATAACCAAAGCCCATATGGAGTGGAAAGGAAAGTTTATTGTCACTGGATATTGGATATAGTGATCCAATTACAACTAATCCAATATCCTGATCTGCATTTTCAGAAAAATTAAATGCATTAAGTGCAATAAATCCTGCCCCAATTTTATAGGGTCGGTATTTGGCAATTTTTCCTGGTTGATAAAAACTCATTTGCCACATCATGGCAAAACTGATCCCTCCAAAATTGGCAAATTTGTCCGGCGCAGTAGGATCATCTGATTTCTTAAAAATCAATAATCCTGATGGAAAGGAAACGTCAATGTCAAAATTGTAATCACGCTTCAAATAAATCACAATCTTCTTTGTATCACCTTTTCCACCATACTCGTCTTTGATATGAGACACTGTCAAATCAATTCTTGACCACTCTTCCAGATCAAAAGTCTTCTTTGCCAGGTGATTATTAAGATTCAAGTCGTCTGTCCTACATTCATCATTGTTATAATAAGCATACCGAGGTGAACGCTCTGAGGGACAAATTGACAGTTTTTCGAATTTGTAAATCTCAATTAGATTTCCCTTCTTATTACTCACTTTGACATCAATTGTAAGATGCTGCATCCCATTAAGATTGAGATTCTGATCAATCAATGCCCTATCAAAGGAGAAAATAAGATCCGTTATAGTCTTGTCATAATATATTGGCTTTGAGATATCACTCACCACATGTTGTTCATCACCAAAATCCAGAATGACGTAGTCAAAAGGTCTCGGATTAGAATACTCCTTTACAATAAGCGCTTTTCCTGTACTTTCATTCTGATTAAAAATTTCAATTTTCCCAGAGGAAATGGACATGGGAACCCTGAATTCAAAGGAAGCTACATTCTCACTCTGAAATACCGAATCAGGACTAATTCTGCCGATTCCTTGAAAAGCAAAGTTTGCTTTTTGCATGCCCTCTCCCTGAAACCTAACAGCGATCGTCTCTCCTGGATAAACACTATTGGAGTTGACCCAATCTTTACCTTCTCGCTTTATTGAAATAGTTTCGATATTGGTCTTAGGCGTAATGTCTAAATTTGTTACAAACCGTGGTTCATCTCCATCCTTGACGTATAAATACCCATCAGATTTCCTATGATAAGCATAAATCCGTAACAAACAGAGGACTTTATCATTATTTAACCTGTTCTTGGTAAACAACTCTGCAATAAGCGGACCCCCGGGAGCTTCTTGTTGCTCCAGTCGGTAAGTTTTGCCTATTCTGAGGTTATAATGATTGTCTATTTGAATTTCAATGTCATTGGTTTTATCATCCTCAGGAGTGACTTCCTGTTTATCAAACTGAAGGAATGCCAACCTACCTGCTAAAACACGAAATTGATGGGTTATCGAGTCGATTTTGTAGGATAATTCACCATTTATCAGCGTGGGGTTTCTTGCCTTGGCTTTAACTTCAACTGTCTGAGAACCCAATTCATTAGCTATCAAATGAAGATTGAGCTGGTCGCCACTCCTAGTTATTCGATAATCAATGGGGAGCTCACTAGTCCATCGGTTATCTACCATCACATTTTCAATGTTATTAGTTGTGAGTTCAAATCTTTTTTCCTCCCCTATAAATAGCTCTTCAGATTGAGGGTAAAGGGCAATATAAGTTTGCGTATAGGCAATCAAAGGAATCTCTGAAATTAGTATGTTGGTGGAGTCTACTCGAATTTTCAGCATAAACCTTAGAAAGTCCGTTTCTGTGAGGTTTCTAAATCGAACCTTAAATCTGGCAAAATCCTGAAACTGCAATACCGGATCCACGATTTCATAATCTTCAGACTTGATCAATTCAATATTCTGATAAGAATCTTCATCCTTAGAAAATAGATATACCTCAACTACTTCCTGATCCAGATTGTACTCAAATGCCAGTTTCTCTTCCTCCCTAACAAGGATTTTATTTTCATTCCAGGTATACTCAGCAGTATCTACAAATAATTTAATCTCAGAAAAAAAATCATTTGCGGGGACAGACTGGGCGGATGTTTTGGTTAACGGTAATGTCGATATAGTAACAAACAGAAGAATGGAGAAAATCCTCATAGAATCTAACTTTTGTGCAAATATGCAAAAGTGTAGTCTCAAGTCATAACCTATTAATCCATTAAATATTGCAGCAACAGGCAATCAAAATGAAGAGATCTCCTTTGTTATTATCTCAGGTTTACCTTCTATGGTTTTATGTACGGGACACCTGTCCGCAATTTCTATCAATCGTTTTCGCTGTTCTTCCGTCAAATCTCCTTCCAACTGGATAAACCGCTTGATTTGATCAATCTTTGATTTTGCCCCATTCACATCCCCACCATCTGAGGCATGAACTTTTTCATGAGTCAATTTGACCTTAACTTCCTGAAGATCCAGGTTTTTGTGATCCGCATACATCCGTAAAGTCATGGCGGTACAGGTACCAAGAGCTGAAAGAAGGTAGCCATATGGAGAGGGGCCAATGTCATTTCCTCCATGGTCCTCAGGCTCATCTGCAATCAGGTGATGTTTACCCGCTGTAATTTCTGTCAGATAACCCTTACCTGAGATCCTGGTCCATACTTCGCCTTCAGGGGCAATCTGTTCCTTACCTAGTTCAACATATCGGGAAGCCCAGGGAGCAATCATGCTACCCGCATACAGCGAATCTGCTGTTTTGGACATCAAATGATCCGCGCCATCCAGACTAATAAAACTCTTAGGGTGCATGGCTGAATTATAAATCTCCGCAGCATTTTCCACGCCCACTATATTGTCTTGAGGAGCGTGCATGATTAACAAGGGTTTCTTAAGCCCCTTAATCATTGACTTATTGTCATTTTTTTCTATGTCATCGATGAATTGCTTTTCTATAACAAAAGTCCTACCCCCAATATCTACCTCGGCTTTACCCTCTTTTTCAATTTGATCCTTCGAACCTTTGAAAAGTCCTCTCACATGCGCCGGTGTAGATGGCGCACCAATAGTAACAACTGCCTCTACCTTTTCCAGCGAGCCACTCACGTGTAGTACAGCTACTCCTCCGAGCGAATGCCCAACCATGATACGGGGAGCCTCATATTCGCTTTCAAGAAATTCATAAGCCTTTTTCAGATCATCCAGATTACTGGAAAAATTGGTCTTTGAAAATTCCCCTTCACTTTGTCCCAGACCCGTAAAATCAAATCGGAAAACGGCCATATCATACTGAGTAAGTGCCCGACTGATATTTTCGACTGTTTTTAAATTTTTGGAGCAGGTGAAGCAATGTGCAAATAATACGAATGCTTTCGGCTTTCCTGCCACAGGAAAATCAATCAAAGCTGACAGAGATGAGCCACTACTATTTTCAAATTTTATTTTTACAGTTTTCATTATTATCGGTTTAAATCCAAAAGATTCTTCTCAATAAGCACACGTGGAAGCCTTCGATTTATTAAATTGGCATACAGATTAAATAAACAAGTTACAATTGATTCGTCCTTTTCTCATACTAATTTCCATAATCTTCCTTTTCGGGTCTGTAAGCGGACAGATTCTTCATTATGAAGTGGTAAGGGGAGGAAAACCGATTGGTACTGTGGATGTAATCAGAACCATTGAAAATGGTGTAGAAACTTACGAATTAGAGAATATAGTTGAGTTTAAGGTCCTTTTTACCTTCAATATTAAATACGTACTGAAAGAGTCCATTAGAGACGGTATGCTCATCTCTGGAGAAGGGTTTAACACCCTAAATGGATCTACCCAAAAAGAAACTTCTATCAATTTCCAAAATGGTAAATATAGGCTCATCATAGATGGGATTGAAGGATATGTATCTGCTGGAGATACCATTAGATATTCGGCTGCACAGGTCTATCACCGAGAACCAAAAGGAAATGAAAATATGTATTCTCAATATTTTGGCCGATACATTCAATTCAAAAAAATTGGGGATCATAAATACAGCTTTTCTTCACCCGATGGTGAAAACATTTACGAATATCAAAATGGATTTTGTACGAAAGTGCATGTTTCCAGAGACTATGCTTCTTTTTCAATTGTTATGAAGCCGGAAAGTCTGGCTGATATCAAGCGAAAAGGATATCAAAATGATTAGGAATTTTTCCAAAATTCTAATTCCAATCAGCCTACTCTTTATCATTGGCTTTTTACTCTTTGTCGTAAATCAGATATCCGGCATCTATCTTCTCGTCAGTTCCTCGAGTGTGTTCTATGCCAATATTCTTTTGGTTACTTTATCACTCATCACCCTGGTGCTTGTATCCTGGCCAATCTTGATCTATTTCAAACTGCCCTCCCCCTTAAAGCTCCCTCAGAATGAGGTTGAACTTAAAAAATACCAGAAAAAGCTGATCAAAAGACTGCGCAGCAATCAAAATTTAAAAACTGCAGGGCTGATTCCACATGATGCGGAAACACTGCAGCAATCGATAAAATTTCTGGACGAAGAAGCACTCAGGGTTATTCGCGATACAGCAAACATTGTATTTATGACCACTTCGGTCTCACAAAACGGAAAACTCGATGCGCTAACCGTGCTGGCCACACAGTCAAGGATGGTTTGGAAGATTGCGCATATCTACTACCAAAGACCAACCTTACGTGAATTGGTCTATCTCTACGCCAATGTTGGAGCAGCCTCCCTACTAGCTTCTGAAATTGAAGACCTTGACATATCCACTCAGATTGAACCCGTACTCCAGTCTTTTTTCAGGAATTCAGCCGGTAAATCGATCCCACTGATTGGCCCTACGGCCAATATCATCCTGGATTCTCTTTTGGAAGGATCCACCAATGCATTCCTTACACTTAGAATTGGAAACATTACAGTAAAATACTGCGGAAGCAACGAAATTACTACTAAACAAAAAATCAAAAAAGCAGCCTTTCGCAGCGCGGTTTCTCAGCTTAAAGAAATCGTATTGAATTCTTCAGGCAAGATCTTTTCAGGATTATTAAAAGCTACTAAAAAAGCAGGTACGGACACCTTAAAATCAGGATGGGGAGTACTCACTGAAACGGGTGGTAAAATTGTTACGGGAATTCGCGAAAAGGGAAAGAAAGTGAATCCCCTAAGAAGGAAAACTGCTCAAAAATGACTTAATGTTTACTAAAGAAAGAGTCAACAAACTCCACTTTATTAAATACCTGCAGATCTTCTATTTTTTCTCCTACTCCAATGTATTTAACCGGTATTTTAAACTGATCAGAAATGCCAATGACAACACCACCCTTTGCCGTACCATCCAGTTTTGTTATCGCCAGCGAAGTTACCTCGGTGGCCTTCGTAAATTCCTTTGCCTGAATAAAAGCATTCTGGCCAGTACTGCCATCTAGGACCAAAAGTACCTCATGCGGAGCATCCGGAATGAATCGTTGAATTACCGATTTAATCTTACTTAATTCATTCATCAAATTAACCTTGGTATGTAATCTGCCGGCGGTATCGATGATGACGACATCGGCATGGTGATCGACACCATATTTTGCAGCTTCAAAAGCTACTGAAGCAGGATCAGTTTGCATGCCTTTTTCAATTACCGGAACGCCTACACGCTCTCCCCATAACTTGATCTGATCAACCGCAGCTGCTCTGAATGTATCCGCAGCTCCCAATACCACATTTTTTCCAAGTGCTTTGAATTGAGCTGCCAATTTGCCAATGGTGGTTGTTTTGCCTACCCCGTTTACACCAACAATCAGAATCACATAAGGCCCTTCTACTTTGGGCAAATCGAAATCGACAAGATCTTTGGTGTTATTTTCTGACAATAATCCAGCAATTTCTTCTCTTAAGATTTTATTAAGCTCATTGGCATTTAGGTACTTGTCTTTAGCCACCCGTGCTTCTATCCGATCAATAATTTTAACCGTGGTGTCTACACCTACATCTGAAGTAATCAATACTTCTTCAAGCTCGTCCAGAACTTCTTCATCTACGACTGATTTACCAACAACAGTTTTACTCAGCTTTTCGAAGAAATTGGCCTTGCTTTTTTCAAGTCCCTTATCCAGGGTATCCTTTTCTTTCTTTGAAAATAAGTTTTTTAACATAGTCCTGAAAGTAAACTCAATTGGGAAACTAGTGGAATATAAATAAAAAGCCGATCCGGTGCTTTAACGGGATCGGCTTTTATGTCAAGCAAGAACTAAATTTTAATTCTTAGACAGTATATTTTTCACTTCCGCCTCAGGTACCATGTCTTCTTTAAAAACATAAGATCCTGACTTCTCTGATTTTACAGCTCTGATAACCTTAGCGAATTTTGCTCCACCAGGTTGCTTTAGGGTCGCAACTACTTTCTTAGCCATTGTTATTTAATTTCTTTGTGTACGGTATATTTTCTCATGATCGGATTGTATTTCTTCAATTCAATTCGCTCAGGAGTGTTTTTCCTGTTCTTAGTCGTAATATGTCTGGAAGTTCCGGGTAGTCCAGATTCCTTATGCTCTGTACATTCTAATATTACTTGTACTCTGTTACCTTTCTTAGCCATTGTTTAGCACCTTTAATTTTAAGGGAGTGCAAATTTAGAGAATTATATCATATTCAACAAACCCAATTTTTGTTACTCTTCAATAAAATTAATGGGGATTTGATTTGCGTAAACATAGTATTCAGGATCTACACTCAAATCCTTGAACTCTTCCTCCATCATCATAACCTGCCAGCTTGTTTTCGGAGCAATTTCGTTCTTTACTCCATTCCAACCTATTTTTAAAGGCATATCAAAACCTGTAATACAATTCGTCCACCTGAAATGAAGTTCATTGCCCTTTACAAAATACTCCAAAACAGGAACACGCGGGTCTCTCAAGTATTGATCAAAAAACATAGCAAGATCTAAACCTGATTTTTCCATGATAAAGTCCTCAATATCCTTTGTTTCGACGACCTTATGATAAAACTTTTCATTTAATCCTCTCAAAATAGCTCTCCAGAGTATGTCATCATTGATTATTTGTCGGATGGTATGAATAACATTCGCCCCTTTGTTATATAAGTCTGACCCTTCATTATTGACTTCATAATCACCAATAATCGGCAGCCTATTGTTTATGCTGTATCTGGATCCTTTGACATAATCGAATCCTGCTTGCTTGCCGTAGAAATATTCAATAAATAAGCTTTCAGAATAGTAAGTAAAGCTTTCATGAATCCACATATCAGCTGGATCTTTGTAAGTGATATTGTTGGCAAACCATTCATGCCCCGATTCATGAACAATGATGTAATCCCATTTTAAACCCCATCCGGTAAGACTCAGGTCTCTCCCCTTGTAACCTTTCATGTAACCATTACCATAAGTAACTGAACTTTGATGTTCCATTCCCAGGTAAGGCACTTCTACCAATTTGTAGCTGTCTTCGTAAAAAGGATAGGGTCCAAACCAATATTCAAATGCTTCCAGGGTGCGATAAGCATCCTGAAAATGTGTTTTGGCTTTAGTGAGGTTGTCCTTTAGTACCCAGAAGCTAACATCAAGATCACCCCTTTCTCCATTATAAACATCTTTAAAATTTACATAGTCACCAACATTTACATTGACGCCATAATTGTTGATGGGATTCTCAACTTCCCAAATAAAAGTCTTTGTACGATCCTTGTGGCTTTTAGTATCTACCAGCCGGCCATTACCAACAGCTGTCAAGTCTTTTGGAACATTGATACTCAATTTTAGACCATTATCTGGCTCGTCATAAGGATGATCTTTGTTGGGCCACCAGGCACTTGCTCCTAACCCCTGACAGGAGGTAGCGATAAAGTGTTTCCCATTATCATCTTTCCTCCAGGTAAAACCACCATCCCACGGTGGATTCTTTGCCACTATGGGCTTTCCACTATATTGAACTGTAACAACAAGGGTGTCTCCAGCCAGTTGAGCTTTTTTCAAATGAACAAAATGTGCATTCCCTTCGTGGGTAACCTCCAGTTTCACTCCTTCTTGCATCACAGAAACAATTTGCAATGGAGGTTGAAGATCAATCTGCATCAATTGATTCCCCGATAATACTATGTATTGAATGTGATTGGTCCCTGAAATCGTAGAATCACTGGGATGGATAGCGACTTCGAGTTCATAATGCAAAAGGTCCCACCATTCCCGCTCCGGAGTAATTGATCCTCTCAAAGAGTCCTGGCGGGTATACGTTAACTGCTGGGCAAATAGTCCAAATAATGAACTCAAAACAAGAATAAGTGCAAACAGATATTTTTGCGACATGGCTGAAATTAAAAAAAGCCTGATCATGGATCAAGCTTCAATATTTTTAATGACGGAAATGCTTAAACAACAATTCCCTTAGCTCTGGCTTTTTTCAAAGCAGCTTGCAACCCAATTTTGTTAATGGTTCGGATTGCAGAAGTTGAAACTTTCAAAGTGATCCAACGATCTTCCTCTGCCAGATAAAACTTCTTCTTCTGAAGGTTCGGGTTAAATCTTCTCTTCAACTTGTTGTTGGAGTGAGAAACATTATTACCGACCATTGGTCTCTTTCCTGTTATTTGACAAACTTTTGACATAATTTTCCTGCTTTTCTAAAAAGGACTGCAAATATCAGCTAAAAGTTTTTAAGTTCCAATAGATGATGCGATAAGATTATTGGCCATAAAGTATCCAAAACTTTTGCCGCCTCTGGAATCAAAGTTTACTTTTGGAACTTTAGACACGCTCAAGTGTTTACGAGACAAATAGTATTGAAATGGCGATATCAGAATATCTAAGATCCGCAGAGGAATTAATGAAATTGGAAGACAAGCATGGAGCGCACAACTACCATCCACTTCCGGTTGTAATAGCGAAAGGTGAAGGCGTCTATGTTTGGGATGTCGATGAGAAGCAATACTTTGACTTCCTCTCCGCCTATTCTGCATTGAATCAAGGCCATTCACATCCAAAAATAATTGAGGCGCTGAAACAACAGGCCGAAGTACTTACTTTGACATCACGGGCATTTTACAACAATGTACTTGGTGAGTTTGAGCAATACATCACAGAATACTTTGGGTTCGATAAAGTGCTCCCCATGAATACTGGTGCTGAAGCTGTGGAAACAGCCATCAAAATCTGCAGGAAATGGGCCTATGAGAAAAAAGGGATTCCTGAGAATAAAGCTAAAATATTGGTATTCGATCAAAATTTTCATGGGCGAACAGTAACCATTGTTTCTTTTACATCAGATGATACCTCCAGGAAAAATTTTGGGCCTTACACGCCCGGATTTGAGATCATCGACTACAATAGTTTAGAAGCTTTAGAAAAAGCAATCCAGGATCCGATGGTAGCTGGTGTCCTTATTGAACCCATCCAGGGTGAGGCCGGCGTCAATGTGCCGGATGAAGGATATTTAAAAGGAGTTGCCGAATTGTGTAAAAAACACGAAGTACTACTTCTTGACGACGAAATACAAACGGGAGTTGGCAGAACTGGCAAAATGTTAGCTGTCGATCACGAAGATGTAAAGCCAGATATTCTTATTCTGGGAAAAGCATTGTCTGGCGGTACCTACCCGGTCTCCGCAGTCCTGGCAAACAATGAAATCATGGAGGTAATCACACCCGGAACACACGGCTCTACCTATGGAGGAAATCCATTGGGGGCAAAAGTCACCATGACGGCCTTACAGGTCATGAAGGATGAAGGCCTGACTGAAAATGCTGCCAGACTCGGTGAGATCTTTCGGGAACGCATGCGATTACTTGCTCAAAAATCCAACATTGTAGAACTGGTAAGAGGAAAAGGGTTGTTGAATGCGATAGTCATCAATGACACGCCGGAAAGCTCAACTGCCTGGGACATCTGCTTGAAGCTAAGAGACAATGGATTACTCGCTAAGCCTACTCACGGTAATATCATCAGGTTTGCTCCTCCGCTGGTTATGACAGAAGAGCAACTTCATGAGTGCTGTGATATTATTGAGCGTACAGTGAATGAGTTCAGCGCATAATTAATTCTAAAATCCTTCTTTTGAAATAATTCTTCTAATCATAGGAATTATTTATTGATAATTATTTATTATTGTTATTCAATAATTTATTATTAACTATGAATAAGTTAAGAATTATCCACATCATGTTAAAGGCATTTAAGGCTTTGATTTTGGCCGGTGCCTTATTTGCAGTCATTTTCTTCATGCTTTTACCAAATGGCTATCTGATTCAAATTGGTAGTCCTTTCTGGTTAGTTCAAAATCCCGAGATGATACAGAAGATCACTGAGATCCTCCCAAAAATGGATCCTGTGAATTTTATTGATATCCAAACCGATATGGAAGTGCCACTAACTATGTCCCTAAAACTGCTGATTTCATTCTTTATATTAAGTGTTTCAAGTTTCTTTTTCTATCTGCTCTATGTTGCACAACAAGTTGTTAAAGACATTAGATCAGGACATTCCTTTACCCACTTGAATATTAAAAGGATTAAGATTATGGGTATTTTGATTGCTGTTTCATTTGTTGGTGAAAGAATACTTACCGGTATCGGAAACATCTGGTTTAGAAAAAACTACCAATTTGAAGGATTGGAGCTAGTGAGTGTATTGCAACTTGGTTGGTACATTGTAATTATTGGAGCCATCATTTTTGCACTGGGTGCAGCATTCGAACAGGGGCTTAAACTTCAGGAAGAACAGGAGCTAACTATATAACGATGCCTATCATTGTAAATCTTGATGTCATGATGGCCAAACGAAAGATCCGCTCTAAAGACCTGGCGGATGAACTGGGCATCACAGAAGCCAATCTCTCTATCCTAAAAACCGGCAAAGCAAAGGCTATTCGATTCAGCACTTTAGCAGCCATATGTAAATCATTAGACTGCCAGCCGGGTGATTTATTGGAATTTAAGAAATGATCCACCATTTTAGGGGCATGAAGCAACAATACCCTAATATTCTCCAGACCTTCGGATTGCTGGGGATCTACTTACTATTATCCATTGGCCTGGCTTTTCTGATTCAACCTTTGATGGAAATGTTTTCAGAATCCATCGTCACACTTTTTGCAAGTGTGGTTTCCATGGTAGCGGTTATATTTATTGCGCTCCAGCTAAAAAATGCCAGTTTCAAATATCTTATTGATGAATTAAAATTTGCTTCTATCCAGGTATACCTTATCTCTCTGCTTTTTACTGTTTTCATGATTCTGGCAATTGATCCGATTACCTCCTTTATCCCCATGCCTCAGTGGCTGGAAGACATCATGGCTAACCTGGTGCAAAAAAATATAGCCTCTTTTATTACCATAGCCATTGCAGCACCAATACTTGAGGAATTGCTTTTCAGAAAAATAATCTTTGAAGGTTACCTCCAGAATTATTCAGTGAAAAAGGCCATATTGATGTCAGCCTTTATGTTTGCGCTCTTCCACCTGAATCCCTGGCAGGGAATTGGGGCATTTGTTGCCGGAACCTTTCTTGCTTTTCTTTTTTATAAAACCGGAGATATTGTTCTCTGTATGTTTGTTCATTTTGTAAATAATGGTCTGGGCTTTAGTGCTTTTACCTACTTTGATGATCCTTTGTTTTCCATCACTTCGGTAATCGAAGACCCCACCATGCTTATTCTAACAATTGCGATTGGTTTTGGTGGAATGTATGCGTGCTACCGATATCTTGTAAGACATTTTGAATTAAGAGCATCATGAATCAGCTATCCAGAAGACCACGAAGAAACAGACAAAGTGAAGCCATCAGATCCTTGATCAGAGAGACTAGGGTGGTTCCTGAAAATTTGATACTGCCTCTTTTCCTTTTAGAAGGATCTAAGAAAAAAACAGAGGTGGAGTCCATGCCTGGGATATTCAGATTATCCACAGATCTGATGCTTAAAGAAATTGAATCCTGCCTTAAACTGGGTATCAAAGCCTTCGACGTATTTCCGGTTGTGGAGGATCAATACAAGGATCAAATGGCGACCAGAAGTTATGATCATTCCTTTTTCTATTTGAAAGCCCTAAGAACAATCAAAAAAGAATTTCCTGAAGCCCTGATCATTACTGATGTGGCGATGGACCCTTACAGTTCAGATGGACATGATGGAATTGTCAGAGATGGAAAGATTCTAAATGACGAAACACTAGAAATTTTGAGCAAAATGGCCATCACTCAGGCTGAGACAGGTATAGACATGATTGGTCCATCAGATATGATGGATGGACGCGTGGGATTCTTAAGAGACCAGTTGGACATAGCTGGATTTAATAATACAGGCATTATTTCTTATACAGCAAAATATGCCTCCGCTTTCTATGGACCTTTCCGTGATGCACTTGATTCAGCACCAAAATTCGGTGATAAAAAAACCTATCAGATGGACCCGGCAAACCGGAATGAAGCACTTATTGAAGCACAGTTAGATGTTGAGGAAGGTGCTGATGTATTGATGGTAAAACCCGCATTGGCCTATCTGGATATTATCTCCGATCTCAAAGCAAATTTTGATCTGCCTGTCGCAGCCTATAATGTTTCCGGAGAATACGCCATGATCAAGGCTGCTGGTCAAAAAGGCTGGTTGGATGCCGATAGGGCAAGAGATGAAGTGCTTGTTGCGATCAAACGAGCAGGAGCTGATATGATCCTGACTTATTTTGCTAAGGAGTTTGCTTTAGCTGAGAAGTAAATAGACTAATGACTTAAAACACAGGCTTACTTATTAATCTTCATGTAATCCAGGGTCATGTTTAGAAAGGCCTTCAAACCTGTGATCATCCCAGCATCGTCCACATAAAAATCTGGTGTATGGTGGTCCGCAACTTCTGCAGGGTCCACATTTTTTGGAGAACCACCTACCCAGAAATAAATAGAGGGAACTTCGAGGGCAAAATAGGCAAAATCTTCAGCGCCTGTACTGGCATTCACCACCTCGAGATTTTCACAGGATTTTTGAAGTGATGGCACCATCATTGTTGTGAGTTCCGGATCATTGTAGGTGACCACAGCACCTTCTGCGATGGTCACATCTGCAGAAGCTCCCGCACTCTCAGCAATCAATTTGGCAGTCTTTTCAATTCTTTGATGTATGTCTTTTTTCATTCCTTCATCCAGTGTCCGGATGGTACCCACCATCTCCAACTTCTCGGGTATGATGTTGTATCTCACACCCGCATCAATTTTACCAATAGAAATCACAGCTGCCTCCTTGGTTAGTTCCATTTGACGGGAAACTATTGTTTGTAAACCCATAATGATTTGAGCTGAGACTGTAATTGGGTCAACGCCCGTCCATGGTCTTGACCCGTGTGACTGCTCTCCATTCACAGTGATATAAAGCCGGTCTGCAGCTGCCATTATGCCGCCGGTCTTGTACCCAAGGGTACCTACATGATAGGCTGATTTGATGTGCATGGCAAACATCACATCTACATCAGGGTTCGATAGCACACCTTCTTTGATCATGAGAGGTGCTCCTCCATCTTCACCTTCGGGTGGGCCCTCTTCTGCCGGTTGAAAAATAAACTTTACAGTCCCGTTAAGGTCCTTCTTCATTCCACTCAGCACCTCTGCCGCAGCCATTACCACAGCAATGTGTGTATCATGTCCACAGGCATGCATAACACCAGTTTGTCCACCGTTATATTCACCAACAGCTTCTGATTTATAAGGTAGATCTACGCGCTCAGTAATTGGCAAACCATCGATGTCTGCCCGAATACCAACAACTGGCCCGGGTTTTCCTCCTTTCAACACAGCCACAACTCCTGTATAGGCAACTTCTGTACTTACTTCGAGACCTAAACTTTTAAGGTGTTCAGCAATTTTTTTTCCTGTATTATACTCCCGATTTGAGAGTTCTGGATTTTCATGAAAATAGTGTCTCCACTCTATCATTTTTGGCTCAATACTTTTTGCCAATTGATCTACCTGCTGTGCAAAAGCAGTTGATACACAGAGTACGATTAGTAGTAGTAGGCTTTTTCTCATCAATTATATTCAAAAAAGGTCTTCATCTCTTTCCACCATTAGAATAGATGACTGATTGACCATGTAGTATTTCTCTCCTTCGTATACCACTTCAAATGCAGTTTTCTGAAGAAATATGGCAAGGTCTCCTTCTTTAACCTGGAGCGGTATATATTTTACTTTTTCATCTTCCGGCTTCCAATCATCATCTTCATCCATGGCCATGGGGATAGGATAACCCGGCCCTGCTTTAACAATATATCCGTAATGCACTTTTTCCTTCTCCGCAACCCCAGGTGGAAGATAAATTCCACCAGTTGTTTTTTCGCTATCTTTTTTCGGCTTGATCAATACCCGATCTCCAACGACAATGAGTTTTTTGAGCTTGTTATCAGCTGTTAATTCCATAATTCAACGTATTTCACAAATGTAGGGAAATCATTAACCAAAAAGTTCTGAATTCTGTTCTACAGGTTCTTCCTCTATATCAGCCCCTGCTCTATCGAGCACTTTCTGATCCATGTCTTTACTGGTCTTAGCACCTAATTCCTTTAATCTTTCTGTTTTCCTTATCAGGTTGTCCTTACCTTCTACCAATTTATTCATGGCTTGTCCATATTGATGTTTTGACTTGTCTAAAGATTTACCAACCTCTACAAGATCATCTACAAAGGCTTTAAACTTATCATATAGTGCTCCCCCCTGACGGGCAATTTCCAGGGCATTCCTATTTTGGTATTCATGCTTCCAAATACTTGCCACTGTTCGCAAGGTCGCAATTAAGGTACTCGGACTAACCATGATAATGTTTTTATTATGTGCCTCATTATAGAGTTCTCCTCCTTGCTGTACAATCATAGCAAATGCAGATTCTATAGGGACAAACATCAAAACATAGTCCAGAGAACCCGTCTCAAACAGTTCATGATAATTTTTCTCACTAAGCCCTTTTATATGCGCTTTAACAGATATCAAATATGCTTTCAGTGCCTGTTCCTTTTCTCCGTCACCTTCACCATTGACATATTTCTCATATGCTACCAGAGATACCTTAGAGTCAATGATCAGATTTTTATTATCAGGAAGTTTGATGATTACGTCTGGCCTAAGCCGTCTTCCTTCTTCCGAATTATAAGATTCCTGCGTGAAATACTCCCGGTCTTTTTCTAAACCCGATCGTTCCAAAATACGCTCCAAAACCATCTCCCCCCAATTACCTTGGGTCTTGGTATCACCCTTCAGAGCTTTCGTCAGGTTTTCAGTTTCCTGACTCATCCTTTGATTGAGTGTTTTAAGTCCTTCCAGCTGAACTTTCAGTTCAGCCGTATTGACCATGCTGTCTTTGTTTGTCTGCTCAACTTTCTTCTCAAACTGCAGAATTTTATCTCCCAATGGCTTAAGTATTTCATCCAGATTAGTCTTGTTCTGATCTGTAAATTTCTTTGTCTTCTCTTCAAAGATCTCGTTGGCAAGATTCTTAAATTCAGCGGTGAATTTTTCCTGGACCTTCATCATTTCTTCTCTCTGCTCATCAAGCCGCTCCCGGAGATTCTTGTAATTCGCTTTCAGGCTGGCATTTTCCTGGTTGAGTGTAATAACACCCTGACGCTCCTCTCTGAGCTGCTCATTCAATAATTTGAGCTCTTCGCTATGTTTCTGGCCCTTCTCACGCTCCATTTCAAGCTCCATCTTAAGCCTTGGATCCAATTGACCGGTTTTTGAGGTCAACTTACCGATCAGGTAGCCAATAATCACTCCCAATACAGTCCCAATCCCAAGTACTATGATCATATCTGAATCCATACATTAAAATTACAATAATCTCTGAAGATAGCCGAACACTTCCATTAACCAGGCAATACCCATGTGGATCATAATCCCCCCCCAGATACTTTTACTATTATAGGAGAGAATACCAAGTAGATATCCTCCAAAGATTGAACTTATAGCCTCTGTCATTGGCTTCCCAAAATGTAAAACTGCATAAGTCGCTGCCATAGGCAATACTGCATATCCACCAAAATACCGGCTAAAAGCAAAAATCAGAAATCCTCTAAAAAATATCTCTACACCAATAAAATCACTCCCATAAGCTAACTCATAAATCAATACGGATACAATCTCAGGCAAACCACGCTGTGCAGCAAAATACGAGCCTCTTGAAAATTGATACCTTGGATAATAAGACTGAATATCGGCAAAGAAGGAGCCAATAAACACACAGACTCCGGCCAACAATAACAGGATCAGGTAGGGTCTAAAATCAAATTTTTTGGGGGCAAGACCATAATATAAACGCGGGGTATCATTTTCGGCAATTCGATAGATAATAAGCAAGGGAATAACCACTATAAAGCTGCTACTTGCCCATCGAATGGTTTTAGAAATAAAAATGTAGTCCCGGATGTCAAAAGAGTCTTTAAGAATGACGTATCCATAAAAAGAGCGGTCGAGAGCCAGTACGGCAAAACCCACACAGAACAATACCCAGAAACGACCAGACTTTATCCAATCCCTCTTGATGTTAAATGCATAAAGCAATAGACACACGAAAAGATATGGAATCCCATGAAATATAAACATGTGAACTCCATCTCTGAATTGACCGTTATATTTATCAAGCACGCTATTTTCGAAGTCATAATAGTAGTTAAACGAAAATATGGCCAGCAGAAAAAGCGCGACGGAAAGATATAGTTTAGTATCAAAGTGCTTTCTTTGATAGTCAATGAGGTAGCCCAGTATTTTCTTCATCTGAAAAATTTCATCAAATATATGTGTCTGATCGTATTTGGCAGGAACATTCATCCAAAATATAAACTGATACTAGTCGCAAATCGCGATGAATTTTATGCGCGTCCAACCGAGGTCGCCAATTTTTGGGAAGGTCCAAATAAGATATTAGCTGGGAAAGATTTGGAGGCTGGAGGCACCTGGATGGGGATCAACCGGTTCGGACATCTTGCAGCGGTCACCAATTATAGGGATCCGGCAAGTTATCAGAAAGACAAAGTGTCAAGAGGGGAAATTCCCATAAATTTCCTTAAAATGAATGAAAGCACAGTTGATTATCTGGCCCAACTGAGGGCGAATGCTTCGACGTACAACGGCTACAATCTATTAGCCTTAGATCAGGAACAACTCATACACTATAACAATCAACAGGATAAGGAAACTACTATTGAAAATGGCATACACGCCATTAGCAATGCAACGCTTGATACGCCATGGCCAAAAGTAACCAGAGCAAAAGAACTGTTCCGTTCTGTTGTTGATGGAACGTTTACCCACGATCAACTCATAAAAATGATGGGAGATACTCAAACTGCGAGCGCAGAAAAACTGCCAGATACAGGCATCCCCAAAAACCTTGAAATGGCTATTTCTTCTATGTGTATCAGAACAGAAAAATATGGTACCTGCAGTACCTCTGCAATTACTATTTCAACAGATGGCATAGTCGACTTTACCGAAAAATCTTACCCTGTTGGCAAAAGAATTGAAGGGACTAAACGTTTTAGCTTTAGCATCCATTCATGAAACAAACCTATTTCATATTATTCTTTGTGTTATTACTCCTTAGCTGTAAGGATCAATACTATGAATTGGACAAAGATCCCCTCATGGGTAAGATCAACGGAGAGGAATGGGTCTTCGGCAGTGGAAGAGTAAGCTTTGATCCATTTTCAAACCAGGGGCTCAGGGGCATCATGCTTCAAGAGACACTAAATGACCCATGTGCTCGCGTACTATCTGTTGAGCCACATCTATCTATCTTAATACCTGCCGGCGTAGGCAACTACAACCTAAATACAGGAGACATATACTATGTAAAATTTTCTGTAGACGGAGTAACAGAATATACTGCAAGCAGTGGATTCATACAAATTGTCGGATCCACCCAAACCCAATTGATCGGTTTCTTAAGTGCCAATTTCGATGACGGAAATAACGCTCAGGGATCTTTTAGCTTACGACTTTGCGACTAATTCTGTATCCTCATATTCCTCCACAGGAATGCAACTACAAATCAAATTCCTATCTCCGTAAGCACTGTCAATACGTCCTACGGTTGGCCAGAATTTATTCTTTCTAAGAAAGGGCAACGGATACGCCGCTTTGTCTCTGCTATAGGGCATATCCCAATGCTCAGAAAGCAGCCTATTCAATGTATGAGGAGCATTCTTCAATACATTTTGATCCTTATCTGCTGTACCTCCAACCACTTCATCAATCTCTTTTCTTATAGAAATCAATACGTCACAAAACCGATCTATTTCTGCCTTATTTTCAGACTCAGTAGGTTCGATCATCATGGTGCCGTTTACTGGAAATGATACCGTAGGTGCATGATAACCATAATCCATCATTCGCTTGGCAATGTCTTCCACTTCAATGCCAGTAGATTTAAATACACGACAATCAATGATTAGTTCATGCGCATTTCTACCTCTTTCATTGGCATAAAGAATTGGATAATGACTGCTGAGTCTTTTTGCAATATAATTGGCATTTAATATCGCGACCATTGAAGCTCTTGTCAACTCAGCTCCTCCCATCATGGCAATATAGGCATGTGAAATAGGGAGGATGCTTGCACTCCCAAAAGGCGCAGAAGAAATATGTAAATCTTTGCCTGGTAAAAAGGGCGCCAGATGAGCCGCGACACCAATTGGACCAACTCCAGGCCCTCCTCCTCCGTGTGGAATACAAAAGGTTTTATGTAGATTCAAATGACAAACATCTGCTCCAATGATGCCCGGTGAAGTAAGTCCAACCTGGGCATTCATATTCGCTCCATCCAGGTATACCTGCCCGCCTCGCTGATGAATGATATCACAGATTTCCTGAATACTTTCTTCAAAAACACCATGTGTAGAAGGATAAGTAACCATCAAAGCAGCTAAAACATCCTTAAATTCCTCGGCCTTTTCTAATAAATCATTAACATCAATGTTTCCCAGTTCATCACATTTTACAATCTTCACTTCCATACCAGCCATCACTCCACTTGCAGGGTTCGTACCATGAGCAGAAGAAGGGATAAGCACCACATTTCTGTTACCACCTCCATTCGCATCCAGATATCTTCTGATAACCATCAATCCTGCATACTCACCCTGAGCACCAGAGTTGGGCTGAAAAGAGACCGCCGAAAAGCCTGTTATTTTCGTCAACCATTTACCCAACTCATCAATCAACTCTTTATAGCCTATTGTCTGTGAGG
The DNA here is from genome assembly GCA_043554545.1 of Marinoscillum sp. Lineage (GTDB taxonomy): Bacteria > Bacteroidota > Bacteroidia > Cytophagales > Cyclobacteriaceae > UBA7330. The sequence continues at coordinate 4,258,449 of CP121337.1, forward strand.
CAGGAGCAAATGGATGAATATCCCCAAATTCGGGCCAGCTGACAGGAATCATTTCAGTAGTAGCATTTAATTTCATGGTGCAGGAACCCAATGAAATCATAGAATGTGCCAGTGAGAGATCTTTGTTTTCAAGCCTTTTTAAATACCTAAGCATTTCATGCTCTGAATGGTACATATGAAAGACTTCCGGGGTTAAGAAAGGTGACTTTCTTTGAAGCTTAGTTGGTATGCCTGATTCAACTTGTTCGCTGACCTTTTCGGCCTCTTTACCTAATGCTGATGCCAGTATGTCTACTACCAATTGAGCGTCCGCGGGCGTATGGGTTTCATCAAATGAAATTCCTATAGCATCCTCATCATAATACCTGAAATTAACTCCTGATTTTTCGCAAGCAGCTGTAATCGCTTTTGGATCTACATAAACTTTAATCGTATCAAAGAATGAATCGGTATGAATTCGAATGCCAAGTGCTTTCAATGAATCTGCAGTTGTCTTAGCCAGACCATGTACCCGGTTTGCGATTCTGGCAAGGCCTTGAGGCCCATGGTATACAGCATACGTAGCCGCCATTACTGCCAGTAAAACCTGAGCGGTACAAATATTTGAAGTGGCTCTTTCCCTCTTAATATGCTGTTCACGTGTTTGCAATGCCATTCGATAAGCTTTATTGCCTTCCGAATCCACAGAAACACCAATTATTCTACCAGGTACTGATCTTTTGTAATTTTCTAGTGTAGCAAAGAAGGCAGCATGGGGACCGCCAAAGCCCATAGGAACTCCAAATCTTTGGGAGGTGCCAACTACGACATCCGCACCCCATTCGCCAGGAGGCGTCAGCAGACAAAGGCTTAGCAGATCCGTTGCCACTGCAACCTTAATGCCTTTATCATGTGCCTTATTTGTCACATCTGACAAATCTACGACGTCTCCATTATTGTTCGGGTACTGAACAAATAAACCATAAATACTATCATCATTAAGGTCTACTTCCTGAATATCTGTGACCAATAATTCTATCCCGAAGGGTTGTGTCCTCGTCTTGATGACATCCAGCGTTTGGGGGTAAACATGTTTATCTACCACCAAACACCTCGACTCCTTCTTTTCACGAGGCCTTACGCTGTAAAGCATTGTAACCGCCTCGGCAGCTGCAGTTCCTTCATCCAACAACGAAGCATTAGCTATCTCCATACCTGTCAACTCAATAACCATGGTCTGAAAGTTGATGAGCGCTTCAAGCCTGCCCTGAGCAATTTCTGCCTGATAAGGAGTGTAAGCCGTATACCAACCTGGGTTCTCCAAAATATTTCGAAGAATTACAGGGGGAACAATACAATTATAATACCCCTGGCCAATAAATGATTTGGCAACAATATTCTTATTGGCAATCTGTCGGATGTTTTGCAAATACTCGTATTCATTTAATGGTTCCGAGAGCTTGAGAGGTTCACTAAGCATAATATTTTTAGGTACTGTTTCAGAAACCAACGTATCGACAGAGTCAACGCCAATCACTTCTAACATCTCCTTAATTTCTTCTTTATCTGGACCAATATGGCGTGAGCTGAAATCAACCCGATCATTTAAATTTATCATCCGATGGTGGTTATAAAAGACCTCAAAAACTGGATTGCAAAAGTATATAATCACGTGTACAATCAATTGGTTCAATAATTGCTTTATTCATGGTCGACTAAAATTATTAGCTTTGCGCGCCCACTTTAATAAAAAGTCTCGATGAAACTGTTTTATTTCTACTTTTTAATACAGATTTTTTGCTGGCACACTATCCAATCACAGGATAGAAAAGCCATTAAATATGCCAAGACCATTACCATTGAAGAAATTCAAGAATCTGTTGAGACCTTAGCCTCGGATAAAATGGAAGGTAGGGGAACCGGAGAAAGAGGACAAAAACTAGCAGCTACCTACATTGCTGATAAGTTTAAGTTGAATGGCCTGTTACCTGCGGTAAAAACCAATCAGGGCGATTCCTATTTTCAGGATTTTCATTTATATCGCAGTCGATACAACACTTCCTACTTTAAGAAAGGAAATGAAACAAAAAATAATCTCATCGACTTTTTATACTATTCCAGAATGGAAACCATGGGAGAAGAATACATTGAAATTGTATTCTGTGGAGATATCAAAGATTTTGACTTGCGGGGACTTGACATAAAGGAAAAATTTATCGCATTCAGTGCAGAAGAAATGACTGGTTGGCGTGGCAAACTGGTGGAGTTGGAGAAAAGTGGAGCTGCTGGATATTTTATCATTGTTCGTGATCAGGATCAATTTAGATATGCCCTGAATCGTTTTGGCGCAGTAATGATTGCAGAGAAAATAGAATTTTCGATTGAAAATAAGGGCACTAAAACTATCATTGCAGACCCTGCATTAGCTGAATGGGTATTCGATCAGTCATTCTCATCACTCTTAAGAAAAGGTAGGGGACTAACCAAAAAAATTATTTTTAATGCCGATATGCTTATTGAAGACATTAAGTCAGAAAATGTAATCGGATTCATAGAAGGCAATGAAGTACCGGAAGAATTTGTGGTCTTATCTGCTCATTACGACCACTTAGGAGTAAAAAATGGAAAAGTTTTTAATGGTGCTGACGACAACGCTTCAGGAACCAGCGCAATAATTGAGATCGGTGAAGCATTTGCTGCTGCCAAAGAAAATGGAGACGGGCCCAAAAGGAGTGTCCTGGTGGTTGCATTTTCAGGTGAGGAAGAAGGGTTATTAGGTAGTCAATACTACGTTAATGACCCAGTAATCCCTTTGAAAAATACAGTTGTCAACCTCAATATCGACATGATTGGAAGACAAGACTTAAAGTATAGTGAAAATCCAAATTATGTATATATCATAGGATCAGATCGTATTTCAAGTGACCTCCATCAGCTATCAGAACGCGTAAACCAGGAATATGATAACCTGCGTCTGGATTACACATATAACGACTTAAATGACCCTAACAACTACTATCAACGTTCTGATCATTTTAATTTCGCTAAAAATAATATTCCGATTATTTTCTATTTTAATGGTACTCACGGTGATTATCATCAAGCCACTGATACCGCAGACAAAATCAATTTTGAAAAAATAAAGACTATTTCGAACTACATATTTTATACCGCCTGGGAAATTACTAATAGAGAGGAAAAGATTAAGGTTGATTAGGGAAGGGATCTTGAAGGGGATAGGAAAACCTAAACCCCGAACAAGATCTTTTCAACCAGCTATGGAAAGAAAGATATAATCCATCTTTCTATTACAATGATAATTGTTTTTTAACTTTCCAAAAAGCGGTAATTGAAATATATTAACATTGCCATATATTATATTTAAAATATGGCTATGCGCAAAATAATATACTCTTTATAATTTTATTGTGTAATTTTTATTTTGCACAATTCGCAAATAACAAATGAAACTAAAAAGTATAGTAATTCTAAATATGAATTAATTAAGATTGATTATTCAAATTCTATGAACAGAAATCAACAGTATATTATCAAGGCTGGTAGAATCATCAATGAAGGCAAGGAAATAGTTGCTGATATCCACATAAAAAATGGCAGGATAGAAAAAATTGCTCAGGACATACATCTAAAAGAAAATCATCTAGAAATCAATGTGGATGAAAAAATAATTTTTCCAGGTGCCATTGATGATCAGGTACATTTCAGAGAGCCTGGCCTGACACACAAAGCCGATATCTTTACTGAGTCTAGAGCAGCTGTAGCAGGAGGTGTTACAACCTACATGGAAATGCCAAATGTAGTCCCTCAAACAACAAATCAGAAACTTTTGGCTGACAAATACACCTTGGGTGCCCAAAACTCACTAGCAAATTATTCATTCTACATGGGTACCACTAACAATAACCTGGAAGAGCTACTCAAAACAGATCCGAAATCGGTTTGTGGGATAAAAATTTTTATGGGTTCTTCAACAGGAAATATGCTTGTTGACGATGAAAAAGTCCTAAATACCATCTTTAAGGAAGCCCCAATGCTCATTGCCACTCATTGTGAGGATGAAGAAACCGTTCAGAACAACCTGAAACAATATCAGGATCAATATGGGGATGACATTCCATTTACCATGCATCCCAAAATAAGGAGCGAAGAGGCTTGCTACTTATCCTCTTCTTACGCCGTTGACCTTGCTAAAAAAAATAACACCCGGCTTCATATACTTCATATCTCAACAAAAAAAGAAACAGGGCTTTTTACCAACGAAGTTCCATTAAAAGACAAAAAAATAACTTCAGAAGCCTGCATTCACCACTTATGGTTTACTGAAGAGGATTACCCGGAAAAAGGATCCTTTATCAAATGGAACCCAGCTGTCAAATCAAAGGCTGACCGAGATGGGGTTTGGGCTGCATTACTCGATGATCGCATTGATGTAATTGCGACAGATCACGCTCCGCATACACTTTCAGAAAAGCAAAATCCATATACCAAAGCACCTTCCGGCGGACCGCTCGTGCAACATTCAGTAGTAGCCATGTTGGAATTCTACCACCAGGGGAAAATCTCCCTTGAAAGAATTGTTGAAAAAATGTGTCATGCCCCAGCAGACTGTTTTCAGATTAAATCACGTGGATATATCAGGGAAGGTTATTATGCAGATCTGTCAATCATTAACCCGGAAAAGCCCTGGACAGTTGCAAAAGAAAATATTCTTGCTAAATGCGGTTGGTCACCTTTTGAAGGAACCCAATTCAAGTCCAGTATCGAAAAAGTTTTTGTCTCGGGCCATTTGGCTTTTGATCAGGAGAAATTTGATGACTCAACGCTGGGAGAGCGATTGATGTTTGATCGGTAATTAAGCTTTGTAATATGAAGTAATGGATATAACTTTGCGCATCTGAATGCAATATGGTGGTTGTAGCTCTCCCGATAGCTATCGGGAGGTTAGAGCACCAAAAGCGATTTAATCGCTAACATGGTGGTTGTAGCTCAGCTGGTTAGAGCATCGGTTTGTGGTACCGAGGGTCGTGGGTTCGAACCCCATCTTCCACCCAAGTTTTATTTAGCCCCTTCTATATAATTAGATGGGGCTTTTTTATTTTATGCCTATGGATAAGTGGATAGACATACTCAAAACTTTACCAGAACCAATCTTAGCAATTGTAATAGGAATCCTTACAGGGCTATTCCTAGTCTGGGTTATCAATTTCCTAATCAACCAAATTATATCAAGGGGCCGATCTAAAAACCTGGTATATTTTAAGCAAAGGTGTAAGAGGGTACTCACCTTTCTGCTTCCAATTCTCATGATATTTGTTTCTCTTCATATCGTGTCTGCACCTTTTTGGTTGGTCACCATTTTTCAAACCCTGGTTATCCTATCCTTTAGCCTTCTTTTGATGCGGCTTACATTCGTTGTGGAGGATATCATGTTAGACAAATATGATATTTCGAAAAAGGAGGATAATAAAAAAGAAAGAAGAATTCTCACTCAACTAAATTTTGTGAAAAATGCAGCGATTCTAACGATTATCGTCCTCACCATTGGTGCCCTCTTATTAAGTTTTGAGGGCGGTCAAAAATTTGGTGCCGGGTTACTAACCTCAGCTGGAGTTGCAAGTGTTATCATTGGTTTCGCTGCCCAGAAAACGATTGCAAATTTCCTAGCTGGTATTCAAATCGCATTCACTCAACCTATGAAGATTGATGATGCGGTATTGGTTGAGAATGAGTGGGGCTGGATAGAAGAAATCAACCTTACCTATGTGGTTGTCAGGTTATGGGACTGGAGAAGACTGATTCTTCCCATTACCTATTTTGTAAATGAACCTTTTCAGAACTGGACGAGAAACAAAGCAGAAATCATTGGCTCGGTCTTTTTCCACCTGGACTATTCCGCTCCGGTCGATAAGATACGTGCGCAGTTAACGAAAATACTAGAAAAAGAGCCTCTGTGGGACAAAAAAGTAAATGTGCTTCATGTGGTTGATGCGACGGAAAAAACCATAGAATTCAGGGCATTAATGTCAGCCAGAAATTCACCGCAAGCTTGGGATCTCAGGTGCAGTGTCAGGGAGAAACTGATTACTTACATCCAAAAATATCATCCGGAGTGTTTGCCGCTTCACAGAATAGGCCCTGATAACTTTCAAGAGTTTACCGGAAAGTCAAAACAGTGAAATAGATTGCAGCTTTAAAAAAATTCTATAACACATAGTCCCCTTCAACTCATTCCAGATGAATTAGCTTGAACCCTTCTCCATGAACGGTTAGTAACTTAAGGGATTCTTCCTCCTTTAGGTATTTTCTGATTTTAGCAATATAGACATCCATACTTCTGGCATTGAAATAAGAATCATCCTTCCAGATTTTCTTTAAGGCAATACTGCGGTCAACCGTTTGATTGAGGTTATCAAAAAATAACTTCAATAGCTCATTCTCCTTTGTGGTTAGCTTTATCTCCCGTGAAGGCAGTTGCAGTCTATTGTCTGCATATTGATATTTTATCTTTCCAATCGTCAGCTCCTCCGGAAGTTGAGAAGGTCCGCCTTTGGCTTGTTTTGCTCGCTTCAAAACTGCATTTACGCGCATGAGCAATACCTCCATGCTAAAAGGCTTAGTCACATAATCGTCTGCGCCGATCTTAAAGCCATGAATAATATCCTCCTTCATAGATTTGGCCGTAAGAAAAATAATTGGAATTTGTGGTTCTATGGCCTTGATCTCAGACGCGAGTGTAAACCCATCTTTCTTTGGCATCATCAAATCCAGGATACACAGGTCAAATTTGCCCGGCCTAAAAGTTTTAGCCCCCTCCTCACCATCAGGACAGAGGGTAGAATCAAAGCCTTTAAGGTTTAAATACTCGTTGAGTATTTCCCCCAGGTTTGGATCATCTTCAGCGATTAGTATTCTTGTTTTATCCATGATAGCGTGGTAAGCTTACCGTAAATTTACTTCCTTTTCCGAGCTCACTTTCTACAATCACTTCTCCTTGATGAGCATCCACAATGCTTTTTACATAAGCCAGTCCAAGTCCAAACCCTTTTACATTGTGAATATTTCCAGTCGAAACCCGATAAAACTTCTGGAAAATATTACGAATGGATTCTTTGGTCATACCAAGTCCATGGTCCTGAACAGAGACCAATATGTTATCATCTTTCTGATGGGCACGAATACTGATGAATAAATCATCAGGACTGTACTTAACTGCATTGTCTACCAGATTGAAAAAGACATTTGTCAAATGTGCCTTATCTCCCCAAACCATTAAACTCTCGCTATCAATGTTAAGCTTTAATTGGCCATCATTTTTCTCCACTTGCAGGCTTCCCTTTTCTTCAATGCCTCGTAACAAAGGAATAAGGTCTACCTCCTCATATTTCAGGTTAAGGTCATTTTTATCTAGTGCCGCCATCTGAAGTACTTTCTCCACCTGATCTCCTAAACGATGATTTTCATCATTGATGGCTTTCAGATACCTGGCCCTCAATCCGGGTGTCTCACTGATCTCGTTGTCCGTCAATGCCTCTGTAGCAAGTGAAATGGTAGCAATAGGTGTTTTTAACTCATGTGTCATGTTATTGATAAAGTCATTTTTCATCTCTGACAATTTCTTTTGATGTACAATCGTCCGTACCGCGTATCCAAAACAGAATAAAATGAGCATCACCAATACTCCCGAGCTAACCATCGTTACCCAAATCTTCTTTAGAAGGTACTCTTCCTTACCTGGAAAGTCAATCACCAATTCTGAAGCCTGTCCAACCAAATCATTTGGAAACAAGCTAGATCTAAGCTCACTGTTTTGCAGTGCAACTGTTTGATCCGTGTTTTTTAAATAGATAAAACGTTTTTCCTGCGGTATTAATACGCCATGGCTGTAAGGCAAATCAATGCCCTTGTTTTGCAGTTCTTTTGAAAGCATAGAATCCAATTGATTGGGATTGAATCTGGACAAAGGCGCCCTCGTATCTACCATTACATTCTCCAACACTGAAAAAACCATGGCTGTCTTATTAGAGAGTTTTCTAAGTTGTTGATTCAGCTCCTCCATTTGCCTAAGGTTTTCCTTTTGGAGTGCTGTCATCCTTTCATTGGGCACTCCGGAAGATTCAAATGAATAGGAAGATACACCACTAGAAGCCTTAAATTCTGCAATGATTTGAACCCCGGAAGGACCCGTAATGGTATCTTTCCTAACTACCAAATTATCGGAAACCTGCAATTGGCCTTGAGTTGACCACTGTCTCACCACGTTTCTGGGTGGCTTAGTCTGATAATACCTATTTTGATGGTTTACTGCAGCCAGCGCCTCCTGCTTCTCCAGTTTTTCTGAAACGGTATTAAGCACTTCAGTAACATCTTGCTTAAACCTCACTTCATTTGCTGAGGTTACAGAATCGATCCAATACCATTGAAAAGCAATCAGGCCAAGCATAGCGATGCTCATCATTCCGATTACCCACCTAATATGCCCCTTTTTCATGATACAAAAATAACAGTAAAAGCAGCTCTAATTATTCATTTAACCATTTTTAACACAGATTTTCGAGTCCTAATTAACAAGTAGGTAATTGCTGCAGTTTCAGTGAGAATTCATAAAAGAAAAAAATACCGCTCAAAACACTTTGATGAGCCCAATATCCGTGCATAAATATTTAAAACCTATAACAAGTGGGTGTGTTTTTGAAACAGGTAAGTATAAAGAGGGCTGATACTACCATTAAAGTGGAGTGTACTGGATTCGAACCAGTGACCCCCGCCCTGTCAAGGCGATGCTCTAAACCAACTGAGCTAACACTCCAGATTAATCCCTAACGTGGTGGGATAATGACACAAAAATAACTTTATCAGCAGAATAAAATAACTTAAAAGGAAATATACCTCAATGATTTTTTTACGCCTAGGCGAATGACTCAGCGTATGCTTGATAATTCCGGGTAATGCTTAGTAACTTTAAGAAAAAACCCCAAAATGGAAGTTAAAAACATCCTGGTCCCTGTGGATTTTTCCGATTGTTCAAAAAATGCGCTTAGGATAGCTATAGACATCGCTAAGCGTTCAGGAGCCAAAATTCACATGCTTAATGCCATTCACATTCATTCCACGCATCCTGATGTAAGTGGTGGAGGCCTTATCAGCGCATTGATTTCAGATTATGAATCACAGGTAAAAAAGTCTTTTGAAGATTTAGAAAGTGATTTAATTGAGCTTAATGATGTGCCCCATGAAGCAGACCGATTTATTTCCTTTTTTGTTGATGCGATATATAGTGAAACAAAAAACAAAAATATTGACCTGGTTGTAATGGGTACAAGAGAAGCACACTCAAATATTGAGCAGTTTCTAGGAAGTAATTCGACTGATGTCATACGCAACAGCGAAGTTCCAGTGCTTGTAATTCCTGAAAATACACCTAGTTTCAATCCTAAAAAGCTAGGCTTTGCATCGGATTTCGAAAGTCTAATGAATTTTAACAACCTGGAGATTCTTAAATGGCTTATCGCTATTTATCAAACAGAAATAATGATTTTTCACGTGGCCAAAGACCCTGATGAAATCAGTTTACAAACGCAAAAACAAATGGAAGAGCTCCATAAAAGGTTTCTCAATCAGAAATCTTCTATCCGCACAATTGAGGCTGAATCAGTCTTGAAAGGGATTAAGAAATTTTCTGAAACTCACGAGCTTGATGTATTATCTGTAGTTCCAAAAGAGCGGAGTTTCTTTGAGAGATTATTTCATCAATCAATTACCAAAGCTGTTGCGCTTAACCCTGGATTACCCATCTTGACAATTCCTCAATTTTAATGAATTCGGGTACTAGGAAATTCAGTGCGGAATTTCTTGTGCCATTGTACCATGCTTTTCAGGAAGCCTGGCATGACCAAGAGCCAGGTTTGTCTTTACCTCTTGACTTATTTGAACTTCGACTGTACGAAAAATTAAAACTCTGGGAGGAGGTATCAATTCTGGCCTTGGAGAAGGGAGTGGTCGAGGGATTTATTCTTCATACCATAAATCAATATCACGGCTCATTGTGCGCATATAATGGCGGGACAGGTGTTGTTCCATCCGCAAGAGGAAATGGCCTGACCAAAAAGTTGTATGACCTCATCCTCCCAGAGATCAAAGCACTAAATGTTCAAAAGGTCGTTCTTGAAGTTTTAAAAAAGAACAGCACAGCGATCCATATATATGAAGCTATCGGATTTGAAATTAGCAGAGGCTATAAATGCTTTGCAAAACGGGGCTATTTTTATTCAGCATTCCAGACTGTTATCAAACAAACGGAAAAGTACAACCCGGCTTACACCAGCTTTTGGGACATTGACCCCTGCTTTCTTGATCAAACGCAACAACTAAAACACAATATTCACAACGAAGTAATTCTTGAATCTTACCAGGAAGATCACCTAACAGGATACATAATTTTTCAACCACAGTTGGGTCGGGTTAGCCAGTTGGCGGTCAATCCAAAATACAGGGGCAAAGGAATAGGAAGATTTCTAATCACCAAAGCTCAGGAAAGATCAGCAACCCCATATCTGACCATCATGAACATCCCAGAGGATGCTGAATCATATATCTCATTTCTTGAAAATATTGGATTTGTCAACGAGTTAGACCAGTATGAGATGGAGTTAACACTTTAAAATCTGATAGCTATTCTTCGTTCTCCTTCCTTAACATTAATTTAGTGCATGCTTTTCTCTGAAATTGTACCTGTAGTCAATGGTACATTGGAAAAATCGCCTCATGATGAACCGATTCAAGAGCTCATCATTGATACCCGATCCATTACCAATGGCAATGGATCAGTATTTTTCTGCATCAAAGGGCCTCAACATGATGGGCACAAGTTTATTCAGCAGGCCTTTGACAAAGGAATTAGAAATTTTATCATCTCTGCTCCTTTAGATCTCCCAGAAGAGGCGAATGTTATTAAGGTAGCTGACACACTCAAATCCTTTCAGGATTTAGCGGGATTTAGACGATCCTCTTACCAATACCCAGTCATTGGGATTACCGGAAGCAATGGTAAAACAATGATAAAAGAATGGCTGAGTACCATCCTTCAGCAAAAATATGAAGTTGTCAAAAGTCCAAAAAGCTACAACAGTCAGGTTGGGGTGCCATTATCTGTCTGGCAAATGAATGAGGCATATAATATGGCAGTTTTTGAAGCCGGGATCAGCAAACCCGGGGAAATGGAAAACCTGCAAAAAATTATTCAGCCCACCCTGGGAATTTTTACAAATATTGGAGAAGCACACAGCGAAGGGTTTAGCTCCATTGAAGAAAAGGTTTTTGAGAAATCCCGGTTATTTGCAGGTTCAGACATCATCATCTGTAATGTGAATCACAAATCCATCTATCCTTTCCTGAAAAAAACATTTAAAGAAAAATTAGTTTCCTGGGGAGAATCAGGGAGCCCCAACCTAAAGATTAGTAATGATCGGGATGTATTTACATTTACTTTTCAAGGGAAAAGCTGGAAGTTGACAATTAGGGAAAGAGGAACCCAAAATCTGGAAAACATCTTTCATGCTGTTTCAGCTGCCATCCTTTTCGGACTTTCCGAAGAGGAAATCCAAAGAGGGTTAGCCAATATTGTTGCCGTACCTATGAGGCTGGAGCTGAAACGGGGACTGAATGATACCTATCTCCTGGATGACACCTACAACAATGACATCGCTGGATTAAAAATCGCCTTGGATTATCAGCAACAGCAAAGTCAGTATTCACATAAAACGGTAATTCTATCTGACATCCTCCAGTCAGGGAAAAATGATTCAGCACTATATGGGGAAGTAAATGAGTTACTCTTGAGCCATCAGGTATCCAGAATAATAGGTATTGGCCCAAATATCTCTGCTCACGGCGTACTGTTTTCCATGGATAAGAAATTCTTCTTGAATACAGAAGAATTTCTTTCTGATGATCTCGCCTTTACCAACCAAATGATATTAATAAAAGGTGCCCGAAAATTTGGTCTGGAAAAAATTGTGGCTTTTTTGGAAGAAAAAAATCATGGTACAGTTCTGGAAATCAATTTCGAGGCCTTAACACATAACCTTAACACCTACAAGAAAAGACTTCATCCAAAAACCAAACTCATGGCCATGGTAAAAGCCTTTGCTTATGGGGGCGGAATCGGTGAAATCGCCAATCACCTCCAATATCAAAAGGTAGATCAGCTAGGAGTAGCCTATGTCGATGAAGGTATCTATCTGAGAAAACATGGCATAAAGCTTCCTATCTTAGTCCTAAACCCCAATTGGGACAGTCTGTCTCTCTTGTCATCCTTCGATCTTGAAGCCGAGGTATACAGCATGCCCATGCTTGTACATATGCTTAATACCCTTGACAAGCTTCCAAATATTCACCTAAAAATAGAGACAGGAATGTTTCGCCTGGGACTTCAGGAAGAAGATATCGATGAATTAATCAATATTATTCGTCTCAATCCTCAAATAAAGATCACCGGAATATTAACACACCTTAGTAGTCAGGAAGAATCAGCCAACGATGACTACACCAGAAATCAGATAAAAACTTTCATTGATATTTCTGAGCGATTGACAAACGTGCTTAAAATTAAGCCAACAGGGCATGTGTTAAATTCTGCAGGTATTATTCGTTGGCCGAATTACCAAATGGACATGGTTCGATTGGGAGTTGGTTTATATGGGTTTGATTCATCGGAAACAATCCAGGACCTAAGACCCATTAGCCATCTGACAACTAAAATCTCACAAATAAAAAGCATCAAAAAAGGGGATACCATCGGGTACTCCCGAAAAGGAAAGGCAAAAAAGGATGGAAAAATTGCTATTCTGCCAATCGGATATGCAGACGGATACTTAAGGGTTTTTGGGAACGGAAATGCTTATGTAATTATCAATGGACAAAAAGCCAAAACGATCGGTAATATCTGTATGGATATGACCATGGTTGATGTCACCAACTTGAAGGTTGTTACGGGTGACACTGTAACCATATTTGGTGACTCCCCCACCATTTCCGACCTCGCAAAATGGGCGAATACCATCCCCTACGAAATTCTAACCAATATTAGCCAACGAGTTAAGCGGGTGTTCAGATCAGAATAGCGCGTTAGCCACAGCCTAGCAACTTCTTAAAATCCATATCAGGGATTCCTTTGCCGGGTTCAGGTTTATCTAACTCTTTCTCCGTTATCTTTTTAACAGTCGGTTTTCTTACCTTAATATCTTCTTTTTTTGACTTCATCTTAGATTCTGTCTATTTCCAATAACGGATAAAAGCATTTGCGGGTTTACGTATAACTTTCCAATGACTTCGCTGGGCACTCTTCAAGATTGAGTAAGTGTTTCCACTAATCATCCATTACTTTTTAATTACAATGACTCATCTTTGTGGCTATGAAAACGGAAATCACTGATCTTCAAATAGGAATTCTTGGTGGTGGTCAATTGGGGCGTATGGTCATACAATCTGCAATTGATTTCAACTTGAATATTCACACCATTGACCCAGACTCCAATGCTCCATGTAAGGATATCTCACAATCATTTACTGTTGGGAGTCTTACTGATTATGATACCATAATGGCCTTTGGACAAGATAAGGATTTACTTACCATTGAAATTGAAAATGTAAACACCAAAGCTTTAAAGGATCTGGAAAAGTCAGGAAAAAAGGTCTATCCGCAGCCAGAAATTATTGAACTAATTCAGGACAAGCGTAAGCAAAAGACCTTCTATAAATCAAACCGGATACCTACTGCTGAATTTATCCTCACAGAAGACCTAAATGATCTTAAAAAACACGAAGATTTTCTCCCCGGTGTTCATAAGCTTGGCACTGAAGGTTATGACGGCAGGGGGGTACAAATTATTAGAACGGCCAGTGATCTAGAGAAAGGGTTTGATAAACCTTCTCTTCTGGAAAAACTAATTGATTTTGATAAAGAACTAAGTGTAATCGTCTCGCGAAATGAGGACGGTGAAACGAAATGTTTCCCGGTTGTTGAGCTGGTCTTCCATAAGGAAGCAAACCTGGTAGAATACCTTTTTGCTCCAGCCAAAATTTCTGATGAAATAGAGCAGGCCGCTTATTCCCTTGCCGAACAAGTAATAGATCAACTTCAAATGGTGGGTATCCTAGCCGTTGAAATGTTTTTAACTAAAGATGGTGAACTTCTAGTTAATGAGATTGCTCCACGCACACACAACAGTGGTCATCACACCATTGAAGCAAACATTACTTCTCAGTTTGAGCAACATCTAAGAGCAATACTCAATTTGCCGCTTGGTGCCACTGAACTCATCATACCGGCCGCGATGGTGAATGTCCTGGGAGAAGAAGGGTTTACAGGAAGTGCTAAATATGAGGGAATTAATGAATTAATGGCTTTGGAAGGGGTACATTTACACCTATACGGTAAGAAACAAACCAAACCATTTCGTAAAATGGGCCATGTAACGATCACTGCAGAGGACCCAAAAGTTTTGAAAGAACAAGTTGACAAAGTCAAAAAAACATTGAAAGTTATCGCATGAGTAAAGTACAGGTTGGCATCATCATGGGCAGTCAGTCAGATTTGAAAGTCATGTCCGAAGCTGCAGAAATTCTTGAAGAATTAAACATTGCAATTGAAGTAACCGTCGTTTCAGCACACCGAACACCTGAAAGAATGGTTGAATATGGAAAATCTGCAGTAAAGAAAGGTTTAAAAGTAATAATAGCAGGAGCAGGAGGAGCCGCTCATCTTCCCGGCATGATTGCTTCACTCACCACGCTTCCGGTGATTGGTGTTCCGATCCATTCAAGGAATTCCATCGATGGGTGGGATTCTGTCTTGTCAATCCTGCAAATGCCAGCTGGTGTGCCAGTAGCTACAGTGGCGCTTGATGGTGCGAAGAACGCGGGCTTACTCGCAGCTCAGATCATAGGAGCATTTGACAAAGAAGTGCAGCAAGCGTTGTTAGCTTATAAAGAGGAACTGAAAGAAAAGGTAATGGAATCTGCATCTGACCTGGAGACCAAGGGCTGGAAGTCCCGTAAAATTGGATTCAGTCAAAAGTGAGACACCTTTCGCACAGCGCTAAATAAGGCTAGTAATTATACTTAAAAAATCTTTCTACTGCTGCGACAGGTTATTCCGGGGTTATCATGATATGTGCACGATGTGTTCCCGGATTCATGATCCACGGAGCTCCTGGTCCTAGTGGTGCTGGCGATAACCCAGTAGATTCAGCTGTAGCAAAAGGAATGTATACCACATATCTTACCTTAAGGTTATCTACTTCCGCTGCATTATCAACATCCCCTGTAGCTACGTACAAAATGCTTTTGTCTGGAAGGGATAATGTCCCTGCTTTGGTCTCTTTTTCTCGTATTTCAAAAATCTCCCCTGACTCTTTACCTTCCCTCTTCAACGCCCTGCCTCTCGCCATAAACGGTTCAAGATCTTTGTGATAGGCCGCCACACTAAACCCTTCCTTATTCGGGTCATCTGCCAGGCAGATAAACTGGTTTGAGCCCTCCCGAAGAGTGATTAGCTCTCCACTGAAATCATAACCCAGTATTTTGGCCTCTTCCTGACTGTCTACCGGAAGTGCCAGTACCGCCGTCTTAATCTGCCACTCCGTGGGAGGGACTCCAGCAAATTGTGCCTGACAAAAATTTACGGAAATGGATACCAAAATAAATAGGGTAATGATGCTTCTGACTGTGTTCATCTATATAAATAATTGATCTATCCTTGAATTTACGCCAAATTCTTAAAGATTAGCATCTAATCATCTTGTAAAAACGATTTTAATTAGACCCAGACACATATAAACCAGAAAAATCTATTTCATAGGTTCGACTAATTCAGGCTTCCTGGGGAATACCAATGAGAGCAAAATTGAACCAATCAAGACACCCATAATTACACCAAACGAAAGAAAGGTAGGGATATGAATATGGTCAACACCAAATACATATCCAATTCCCTGTTGAAGTATCTCCATTTCCATCATCATTTTGGCTCCAATAAAAATAAGTACTACTGAGAGCCCTTTTTGCAAGAGGTAAAACTTATCAAGCACATTCGCCAATAAAAAGAACATGGCTCTGAGTCCCATTACAGCAAAAATATTTGAAGTATAGATGACAAATTCATTCTGAGTAATTGCAAATGCTGCTGGTATCGAATCAACAGCAAAAATAAGATCCGTAGATTCTATTAGAATAATGACAAGAAATAAAGGAGTGAAAAGAAGCTTACCGTTTTCTCTTAACCAAAATTTTCCTCCCTGATCAGAGGTGGTCAGAGGTAATATCTTCTTGGCATATTTTAGCATCAGGTTTTTCTCCGGCTCAATTTCCATCTCTTCATCATCACTGAAAATTTTAATACCTGAATAAATCAAGAACGCACCAAAAATATAAAGGATCCAGTGTGCCTGCGCGATGACAAGGGCGCCTACAAAAATAAATATAGCTCTGAATACTATAGCGCCAAGAATCCCCCAGAAGAGCACATTGTGATAGTACGCTTCATCCACCTTGAAATACCTGAGAATGAGCAGTATAACAAAAATATTGTCTATTGATAATGCCTTTTCAGTCACATATGCTGAAAAGAATTCGAGGGTGCTTGCAGAACCATCTCCATAGAAATAGATTAACCCACCATAAATTACGGAAACTGAAACCCAAAACAAGCTTTGAATAAGTGCTTCCCGCTGTGTTACCTTATGATGGGCCTTGTGGAAAAGGCCAAGATCAACGACTAAAAAGAGAATTATTACAGCTCCAAAAATGCCAAATAAAAGTCCTTCATTTTCTCCAGAAAAAATACTTAATAGCATGAGATTGCTCTTGGCGATTTATGTTGGTGGTATCCCCAAAAACTAACTTTCACCTTTTTTGGGATTCAATAAATTTAAAAACGGTACCCAAAAGTAGACAATTGTTAAACAAAATGTGAAATATTATTAAGACAGCGTTTTATTGAACTATTTGAACCCTCAACTTTGATGAAAGTAATTAATCAGCTAATTTGAGGTTGCCATGAATAGCCTCATCTTTAACCTTATTCTATTCGGTCTCCTATACACTGTTCTATTGTGTATAATATTTATCTATCGCAATAGAAAAAAAGGACCAAACAATGATTCAGATGATGATTCAGGACTTCCTGTCAATGAACATCCGATACTAGACCTTCCTCCGGGTATTTGTCTTCCTGATGGTCCTTCCAGAACCATTAATGAAAAGGATGAAATCCTGGCTTAACTCCCGTATCTTAAGACATAATGAAATTATCTGATAAAGTAAATTACAAGACCTTGAGGTCAATGAACCCATTGAATCCATTAATGGGTAAAAAGAAAAGACCTAAAACTGGTCTTGCTCCTGGTAGCATTATCTATACCGGACAGATTTATGCTGACCACGTGCTCATTGAACTGATCGATTACACTGATAAGCAAATTCATGAAATCAATATTCTCAACCCTGAAGAGCTTCTCAATTATCAACACAACAAGTCAGTTACCTGGATTAATATTCAAGGGTTACATGATACAGCACTCGTAAAGAGTATCGGAGACATCCTTGGCATTCACGCACTTACACTCGAAGATATTGTCGATACTGGACAACGGCCAAAAATGGAGGCTTATGAAGATTACTTGTTTATCACCTTAAAAATGATCAATTACAATCATGATTTGAAAAAGATTGATATTGAACAAGCTGGAATTGTTGTCCACAATAATTATGTGATTTGCTTTCAGGAAAAGCCCGGGGACATTTTTGATAGTGTAAGAAAACGACTTAGGGATGGAAATGGACGAGCGAGAAAAAGAGGTGCTGACTATCTCGCTTATATGCTGATTGATCTGGTTGTTGACTACTATTTTGAGACCCTTGACGAGGTATGGAATAGAATAGAATTTTTGGATGAACAGGTAGTCAAACGACCCGATAAGATAGAATTAAAAGACATACAGCAACTTAAAAGGGACTTGCTGCAGTTAAGGCGGCTGATTCGTCCAGTGAAAGATGCATTGCAAGGGTTGGAAAATAAGGAGTCCAGCGTATTCACTGAAAATACTTTGGTGTATCTGAGAGATACCAATGATCATCTAAAGCAAGTAGTTGAAAATATTGATACCTATCGGGAAACATTATCCAATATCATGGACATCTACCTTTCTCAACTAAGCATCAAGATGAACGAGGTGATGAAAGTCCTTACCATGATAGCAACCATATTTATCCCTTTGACATTTATTGCAGGAATCTATGGAATGAACTTTGAAAACATGCCTGAATTAGGCTGGGAATTTGCTTACCCAGAAGGTTTTTACATCCTGATAGGGATAGTCAGTATTATCATGGTCATCTATATGAAGACCAAAAGATGGTTGTGATTACCGCAACTCAACTTCTGTAAGAAATGTAATAGAGTCTTTCATTACCATGTCCTGAAATCCCTTCACTTTGTAAGTACGGATGAGGTCATCTAAAAAAACAATTTCAATCTCCCTTTGATGTTGGTATATCTCCTTGTCTTCAAAGAAGTATCCTTTAATGCTTTTTAACTGACTTTGATCTTTATTTATTTCCAGATATTTGACCGGACTATTTTGATCTGATTTTAGTTCATACCGAATCGAAGATCCTTTCTGCGTGATCTGATAGGCACCCACATAATTGGTCTTATTCAAGTCAAACTCCCTCAGGATTTTAAACTCATCAATCAATCTTGATGTGTCAGAGGCAAATGATTCCTCTTCGATCTGTCCATCAAGTGTAACCCGCTTATACAATTCCAAATTAGCCGCTGAAATTAATTTTACCTGAACATCAAGTAAAGAATCAAGATCATAGTATTCATTAACCTGCAAAGATTTTTCACTGGTTACACTACACCCAATAAGTCCACCCAGGATCAAAGATGCTATGATCAATCTCATATCAGCTCATTTCCAGTCATCTCTTCCGGCTTTGGCAACCCAATCATTTTTAGGATTGTTGGCGCAAGATCCCCAAGCTTTCCTGGCTTCAATGTTCCATTAAAATCATTATCAACCACGATTGCAGGAACAAGATTTGTGGTATGAGCAGTGTTTGGTGAGCCATCTGCATTAATCATGATATCTGAGTTTCCATGATCGGCAATGATAATGCTGGTATAACCATTGTCCAGCGCAGCTTCTACCACTTCTTTCGCACACTGATCTACCGTTTCACATGCCTTTACAGCTGCTTCAAATACTCCGGTATGACCAACCATATCAGGGTTTGCAAAATTCAGACAAATAAAGGACGCTTCCTGTTTTTTCAATTCAGGAATAATCCTATCCCTTATATCTGCCGCACTCATCTCGGGTTGTAAATCATATGTCGCCACCTTTGGTGAAGGGCAAAGAATTCTACTTTCCCCTTCAAATTCTTTTTCCTGACCACCAGAGAAGAAAAAAGTTACATGAGGATATTTCTCTGTTTCCGCAATACGAATTTGCTTTTTCCCATGTTTCTCCAATACTGCGCCCAGGGTATTGGTTAAATTATCTTTATCGAACACTACTTTCACATCCTTGAAAGTATTGTCATAATTTGTCATGGTCAGGTAATAGAGGTCAAGTTTCTTCATTCCCTGATCTGGAAAGTCTTTTTGGGTCAATACCTCTGTAATTTCCCTGCCCCGGTCCGTTCTGAAATTGAAACACATCACAACATCGCCAGCCTCAATCTTGCCAACGGGTTCCCCGGCTTCTACATGCACCAATGGCTTAATAAATTCATCCGTCACATCCGCTGCATAAGATTTTCGGATACCTTCAGTTATTTCTTCATAGCCAGTTCCTTCCCCATTAACCATCACATCGTAGGCAAGCTTTACACGTTCCCATCTTTTATCTCGGTCCATTGCATAATACCTTCCAACAATACTGGCCATTTTACCAACATGCTTACTCATGTGGCTTTCGAGATCCTGAATAAAATCCAGACCACTTTTGGGATCACAATCCCTGCCATCTGTGAACGCATGTACATATACTTCTTCACATCCATTCGTAGCTGCAGCTGAAATAAGCCCTTTTAGATGGGTAATATGCGAGTGCACTCCCCCATTTGAAACAAGTCCGATGAAATGAACCTTTTTGTTATTTGATTTAGCATAATCAAAAGCGTCTGTCAGTGCTTTTTCTTTTGCTAAAGATCCATCTTTCACCGCATTGTTAATCTTTACAAGATCTTGATAGACCACGCGCCCAGCACCGATATTCATATGACCTACCTCAGAATTTCCCATTTGTCCTTCAGGAAGTCCCACAGCTAGTCCAGAAGCTTCCAGCGTACTGTTTGGGTATTTGCTGTACAATCCATCTACAAAAGGAGTATTAGCTTTGTCGATTGCGGATACGTCTTTATTCTTCGCGATACCCCAACCATCCAGTATGATCAGTATAACTTTCTTGTTCATATTGCAAATATAAACTTTGACGTTTATGGTTGTGAGCTATATCAAGGAATCATTAAATTAATTCCATTACTGGCATAATTTTAGATACTTTTAAGTTATGATTTTATCGCATTATCTCTATACTGCAATATTTACCCTCTTTGCCCTTTTTTCTCAGGAGGACGAAACGTTGGCAAATATTAGCACGGCTATGAAAGCAGGTAGTTCGAAAGAACTGATCAAATATTGCAATGATAACCTTGAAATTAAGGTTGATGGTAAAAGTACCAACTACAGTAAGTCGCAGGCGGAAGTGGTAATCAAAGACTTTTTTATGAATAATCCTCCTAAAAATTTCAAGTATATCCACCACGGTTCTTCACCAGAAGGTTTAAAATATACCATTGGAACCTACACCGTAAGTAATGGGAGTTTTAGAGTAGTCATGTTAATCAAAAAAGTTAATTCCGGTTTTAAAATCGATACCATCAATTTTAGCCGCGAATAGACTAATATATTATTAGGTAACCTATTTTTGCGGCCTATGTCTTTGACCTATCTTACCAGAGATCGTATTAACAAATTTATCAAATCTGCTCTCAGAGAAGATTTGGGGACCGGAGACCATACATCTATGGGTGCTATTCCAGAAATGGATACCAGCAAAGCCATATTGCTGATCAAGGATAATGGTATTCTTGCCGGTGTCGAAATGGCAAAACATATATTCACCCATGTAGACCCCAATCTGGAAGTATCGCTTTTTAAGAAAGATGGGGATGCGGTAAATAGTGGCGAAATTGCGTTTAAAGTCGCTGGTAATACCAGGAATATTCTAAAGTCAGAAAGGCTGGTACTTAACTGTATGCAGAGAATGAGTGGAGTAGCCACTTATACATCTAGAATGAATCAACTGATTACTGGCACGAAGGCCAAGCTATTGGATACGCGTAAGACTACCCCAAATTTCAGGCTTTTAGAAAAATGGGGAGTGGCCATTGGTGGAGGAGTAAACCATCGATTTGGTTTATATGATTTGATCTTGTTGAAAGACAACCACATTGATTATGCGGGTGGTATCAGCAAAGCAGTTAGTGCCTCTGTCGAATACCTAAAAGAAAACAAGCTTGATCTTGATATTGAGGTCGAAGTAAGAAATATGCATGAATTAGAAGAGGCATTAGAAATCCCTCAAGTAAAACGGATTTTGTTGGATAACATGTTGCCTTCAGATATGCGACAAGCTGTTCAAAAAGTTAATAATACAAAAGAGACTGAGGCTTCGGGTGGAATCAGTGAAAAAAACATCCGAGAGATCGCAGAAACAGGGGTTGACTATATCTCTGTCGGAGCACTTACCCACTCTTATACAAGTCTTGATATGAGTTTAAAAGCTGAAAAAGAATGATAGTAAGAACTAAGAAATATCAAATGCCTACCAAAGTATACATTAAGCATGCATTTATTGCAGTGCTCAAACAGCAATGGTGGGTTTTCCCAATATATCTGGCTATTTGTGCAGGATACTTCTGGATCCCAAACTGGTGGTGGGTTATTGGTGCATCAATTGCACTTGTCCTTTATTTTCTGTTTTGGCTTATTCAATTTGCTGGCGTCACTCAACTGGAACAAGGAAAATTTATGTTCCAAAAATTGTCTTATGAAATCACCAGCCAACAAATACTTATAAAGCTAAATCCCAAGCAGGGAATGCCAATGAAGTGGGAACAAATCAAAAGGGCACAGCACGGAAAAGACTACTTCATACTTTTTGCAAGCAAAGCTCAGCTGCTTTACTTCCCACATAAAATTTTCAATAACGAGAATGAAATCAGGTTTATCGATACTGTGTTAAAAAGAAAGGGCTACCTCAAATAATGACAGGAAGCCTCGAAGAACAGGCCATGGCAAAAATTGCCAGGTACTGCTCCACCAGAGAGCGAGCGCCTGCTGAAGTCGAAAAAAAATTATTTAAATGGGGCCTGAATGATCATCAAGTGGAAGTAATCATCGCTCGGTTGACCCATGAGAATTACCTAAGTGAAGCCCGATTCGCAAGGGCCTATTGTCACGATAAGTTTGAGTTTAATAATTGGGGTAAAATCCGCATCCGGTTCAGCATAAAAAAATACCAGCTTTCGGAAGAAAGTATTGATGAAGGATTATCTGGTATCTCAGAGGAGAGATATCATGACACAGCTGCCCAACTCGTAGCTAAAAAATGGGAATCATTAAATAAAGAAGAAAATAACTATATACGAAAGCAAAAGACCATCGCTTTTCTTGTCAGACGGGGTTTTGAACCCGATCTCATTTATCCACTGGTTGACAAATTGGGCTAAGACTTGTCAGAATGTTAAAATTTTTGAGAATTAAATTTAATTTTAAAGACAGTCCATAAGCTGGAGACTTTAGGTTGAAAGAAAGTAAAAGATTATGCCAATAAACCAATCTGCCCTTCAGATTCTTAAAGAATTAGATGCTGTTATTGAACAGCTATCTGATTCTGACTTTAAAAAAGCGCTAAATGTATTGAGTAAGGCAAGTATTGGACAACATGTTCGGCACACCCTGGAATTTTTCATTTGCCTGATGGACGCCAAAAATGAAGGCATTATCAATTACGATAACCGAAAGCATGATAGGCACATAGAATCGGATCGCTCACTTGCCAGAAGTATAATTAAATCCATCAATGACTTTCTAAAAAAAGAAAACCATGATTTTGCTTTAAAATTGGAAGCCAATTATGATGTTACAGGTTCCGAAATCGTTTTGATTAACAGTAATTTCTCGCGAGAGCTGGCATATAATATTGAGCATGCCATTCATCACATGGCCCTCATAAAAATTGGAGCAGCTGACGCGTTCCCTCATGTTATACTACCAGAACATTTTGGTGTCGCCAGCTCTACTATCAGATTTCAAAATAGTCACTAATTCATGTCTGAATCGCCACTCCCTTCCTGGTGGATCAAATGGTCAAGGTGGGAATTCTGGCCTTTTGCTGTTTTGTATTTCCCTGTTTGGTTCTATTATATATGGCTCTCAATCAAAAGAGGCTCCCTATTCTTCTTTACCTCTTCTAACCCTTCTATAGAATTTGGTGGGATGATGGGAGAAAAAAAATCTGATATTTATAATCTAATACCAGAAAAATTCCTTCCACAAACAAAGCTTTTCAATAAAAATCAGGAGCAGGATGCGGTTGCTTATGCTAAAAAGGTTGGCTTTCCCCTTATTGCTAAACCTGATATTGGAGAAAGAGGCACATGGGTTGAGAAAATCAGTGACGAAACGGCACTACTCAATTACATAAACCTTTGTCCTGTTCCCTTTCTTATTCAGGAGTTGGTCGACTATCCTATTGAGCTGGGGGTATTCTATGTTAAATATCCCGGTAGTACAAAAGGTAAGGTAAGCTCTATTGTAAAAAAGGAATTTCTTAAAGTTGTTGGTGATGGACACTCATCTGTAAAAAAATTATTGGAAAATAATCCCCGAGCAAGGATACAGGTAGACTTTAGTCATTCTCGGCTGAAGTATGTTCTCGATATGATTCCTGAGCCTGCACAAACAATGGAGATAGAGTCCATTGGCAATCACTGTAGAGGAACACAATTTCTGAATCTAAATTCAGCCATTAACGAAAAGTTAAATGCTGCATTTGATACACTTTCAAATCAAATACAAGAATTTCATTTCGGGCGGTTCGACCTCCGTTGCCGCTCTATAGATGACTTAGAAAACCTGGAATACTTCAAAATCCTGGAATTGAATGGTGCAGGGGCTGAACCGGGTCATATTTACCAGCCTGGCTATAACCTTATTCAAGCCTATAAAGATATTCTATGGCATTTGAACACTTTGGCTGAGATTAGTGAACAAAATAAAGAAAGGGGATATTCCTATTGGCCTTTTTGGAAGGGCATGAAAAAAATTATAACGACACGAAAATATAATCGCATCCTAAACGCTTCTTAATGGAGGTATTTATTATCGCATTTGTGGTGAGTTATTTGGGCTCAATACCTCCCGGTACGATTAATGTATCGACTATGCAGCTCGCAATTCAGAAAAAAAGTAGAGCAGCGTTCTTTCTGTCGTTATCTGCCTCCCTTGTAGAGTTTTTATATGCTGGTCTTACCGTAAGATTTCAGATATTTCTGAGCAATTCTGAATGGTTTATCAATCACTTTTATCTGATCACAGGCATCCCAATGATCTTTCTTGGCATTGCAAATATCAGAACCTCATCAGATTCTAAAACAATATGGAGTAAGTTTTCAGAAACCGGGAGAAATGGGTTTAAAAGAGGCTTTGTTTTAGGCGTACTAAATCCTTTAACCATTCCATTTTGGCTCACTGTGACTGCTTATTTACAAACCCATAATCTTATTTCTTTAGATGGTAAATTATTTTGGATGTACTTAGGGGGAATTTCCATAGGGACCTTCACATTGTTATTATCCATTACACTTGCAGGAAAGAAATTCTCAAAAATTGCAGATAACCAGTTTCTGGTTCACCGGTTACCCGGATTGATTTTTATTTTCCTTGGCACCTATAACCTCCTTATTTGGTGGGCAACGTTTTGATTTTCTTTCTAAGATCATATGCGATGTAAAAACACCTCAGAATCATGGTGATCACCAACGGTAAAATGGCATTGTGTAAAGGCTGAGGGATTGCCTCCCACAATATGAGTAAAAGAAGATACCAGACGCCTACTATCTGAAAATATGCCCCAGAAAATTTTCTTAGTTTATCTACTCCCAAGAGATAAACGAGGGGAATATGCAGAGGTATGGCCCATAAGATGTTCATATTCTCTTTTGATAAATGATCCGTGGCAGACCATAGGAAAACCAACCACCAGGCGATAATTCCAACAAAAGTGAAAAGTATCACATCAAGCCAATGACTTCTTTTTCCTCTCTTAAAATCTCTATTTGTGAAAAAGCCAACAATGAAGAAAACTAAAATGAAAGTATTCATTGGAGTAAATCCCCCATTAGAAAAATCCTCTGGTTTTGACTCGTAGACAACATCTGTTAGTTTAACCAGTGGAACCGTGGCAGTACCTGTACTAAAGGTAGCACTGTCCAGGGCTGTTTTAACATAATCCGGGAGAAACATGTAAGTTTCTGGTGCAGCATCCTGATCAATCTCATATCCCAGGCCAATATCTATGATCCAGTCACCCCAGGGTTGATAAGATAAATATTGATCCATCAAATCCCTTACAGTAGCGCCCTCTTTCACATAAAAGAAATTATAATCTATTTTTCCCGGAAAGATTTTCTCAAGGATTTCAGGGACCTTGCTGGAGCAATTGTCGTAAACATAATTGTACATATACTCCCTGTTCTCTGGTTTATAGTTTTCAATTAGAAAATCAAAAACTTCCTGCTTCTCACTTAGGCTAAGGTTTAAGTATTGCTCAATGACGTATCTATTCTCATCAATATAATGCTGAGTGAATCGGGAATAATCCGCTAATCCTAATTGATACAGCAGCTTACCTTTTGCAAAATTCCAGAAGAAATTCTCCTGGTCGAAATCAAAAACACCATAGTTAAAAACCCAATCAATTCTATTGGCCGGATCTTTTACATGGATGGCTGTATGGCCAAAGGCAGAATATATCTCTCCCTGATATGGACCTAGAGTCATAACAGTTATTTCTGCCTGAGAGGATAATTGCGCTTTCTGTGCTTCTACCTGATGCAGAATCAATAAAACGAAGCATAGAAGTAGGTATCGAAAAAAAGGAGAACGCTTCAAAATTTTGTATGTTTAAAGAATGTTCATTCATGGAAGAGATACCCTCCATTTGGCCTCAAAGCTAACGCTTAAACGAATAATTAATGCGTTTTCGATTTATGGCAGTTATCAACTATCCAGAATAACCCGAAAACCAGTTATTCGAGGTCAACCATTTAGTATTTCTATTGAACCCACGACAGCCTGTAATTTAGGGTGTAGCGAATGTCCCAGTGGTTTAAAGTCCTTCACGCGACCCACTGGAAAAATAGACCTCCCACTTTTCAGAAAGGTAATTAATGAGTTATCACCAACGCTTACTTACCTAATATTGTATTTTCAGGGAGAACCATACCTGCATCCTCAAATGAATGATTTGATCGCATATGCCCATAAAAAAAATATTTATACTGCCACTTCTAGTAATGGGCATTTCTTTTCTGAAGAAAATGCTGAACAGACAGTAAAATCAGGTCTTGACAGACTAATCATTTCCATTGACGGCACTACACAAGAGGTCTATGAGGCCTATAGAAAAAACGGAAAACTTTCGAAAGTATTAGAAGGAACCAAAAGAATAGTTGAATGGAAAAAAAAGCTGAAAAAATCAACTCCTCATGTGATTTGGCAATTTCTCGTCGTTGGACCTAATGAACATCAGCTAGAAGATGTTCAGAAGTTAGCAAAATCATACGGAGTGGATAAAGTTGCCTTTAAGACGGCTCAAATATATGACTATGAAGACGGTAACTATTTGATACCCAAAAACGAGCAATATTCCAGATATGTTAAAAACGCTAGTGGTAAATATACGCTGAAGTATAAAATTCAGGATGAGTGCTGGAAAATGTGGCACTCCTGTGTAATCACCTGGGATGGGAAAGTTGTTCCTTGCTGTTTTGATAAGGATGCTGATCATCCGATGGGTACTCTTTCACAATACAGTTTTAAAGAGATTTGGAATTCAGATACATATAATCAATTCAGAAGATCACTTTTCAAGTCCAGAAGCAGCATTGAAATGTGCAAAAACTGCTCAGAAGGCTCAAAAGTTTGGACCTAGTATTCCTGGCGCCAGAAAGTCCAGAAAAAATAATGAGCAGCTATCACAAAAGATTTAAATCCATCCAGTAGCATACCTTTATTTACCAAGTCAGCCAGACAGAGTATTAGCCACTATTGATTCCAAAACTGCTGCACCAGTTGAACCAAATGCGGATGTACTGCAGAGCCGGCAATAATTTCCCTGCCAAACAGGTAGTCATCTCCACCTTTGAAGTCGGAGACAAAACCACCGGCTTCCTTGATGATAATACTTGCACCAGCCACATCCCATGGTTTTAGGTTATACTCAAAAAATCCCTCCAATCTACCACATGCAACATAGGCAAGGTCAGAAGCTGCACTTCCCATTCTCCTGAGGCCGTGAGAGTCAGCAAGTAGTGCTTTTAGGATATCCATATAAGCTTCTATTTTGGGAAAACTAGTGGTTGGAAACCCTGTGGAATAGAGCCCTTCACTCTGCTTACTTACTTTGGAAACAGTAATGGGTTGGCCATTGAGATATGCTCCTCCACCCTTCCAGGCATAAAAACATTCAGCCCTGTTAATTTCATAGACAAACCCAAGTATAACTTCAGATTCCTCCATTAAACCGACACTGACGGCGTAAGAAGGTACACCATGCACAAAATTAGTTGTTCCATCTAATGGGTCTATGATCCATGTAAGTGATTTCTTCTGTTGATCGATTGTACCCTCCTCAGTAATAAACCCAGCTTCAGGAAGCAACTGGCTTAAACCTTCCACAAGCCTGACTTCTGCTTGTTTATCAACATATGATACCAGATCAGCTTTACCTTTGAACTCTACATCTTTCAAAGAAAACTTCTTTGATTCTTCCTGTATGAAAAGCCCACAGGCTCTCACAATGCTTTCAGTGTCTTTTAACAGGCTTTCTACTTTCATGATGAACTTATTACTAAAACAAACTCTCCTTTTACAACCCCGGATTCAAAATGTTGAATGACCTCTTCAAACGTTCCGGTGACCGTCTCTTCAAATTTCTTTGTCAGTTCACGGGAAACAGAAACAATTCTTTTGGGCATCAATTCCCCTAGTTGTGTTAATGTTTTTAATAATCGATGAGGGGATTCATAAAGGATAAAAGTTCTTTCTTCCTCCACCAGTAGCTTTAATTTGGTCTGCCTTCCCTTTTTTGCTGGCAAAAACCCTTCAAATACAAATCGATCACACGGAAAACCTGACTTTACCAACGCAGGAACAAAAGCAGTTGCACCTGGTAGGCACTCTACCTTAATTGATGCCTTTAAGGCCTCCCTGACTAATAAAAATCCGGGGTCAGAAATTCCTGGAGTACCTGCATCAGTAATTAGGGCTATCGTTTCCCCACTGGCCAGTCGAGATACAACCTGTTCCACCTTTTTATGCTCATTGAAAGCATGAAAACTTTCCATTGGTGTATGGATCGCGTAGTGTTTTAACAATGTACCACTTGTGCGTGTATCCTCAGCGAGGATGACGTCTATGGTATTTAAAATTTCTACTGCTCTGTATGTGATATCTCCCAAATTGCCAATTGGCGTGGCTACTAAATACAGTGCAGTTTCACCCTTCATCTATTTCAATAATTTGTCAATTGCCTCTGCAAGTTCCCGATCCTTATCTGTCACAATATCTCCGGCATCGTGTGTGTTTAGCTCAAACGTCACCTTATTATAAACATTACTCCAGTTTGGATGATGGTTCATTTTTTCGGCAATGATTGCTACCTGTGACATAAACCCAAAGGCCGTCACAAAATCATCAAATTCAATTGTTTTGATTAGTTTATTGTTCTCTTCTTTCCACATATGATTTGATTTATAGTGCTATTGAGCCCTCTACTTTATTGGCCTCAATGTATACATCTACAACATCCTGACTGCTATTAAGTTCAGCATTACAGGTGATACTCACATAGTGATTGCCCGAACTATTCCGCATAGTAGTCCTCCCCTCAGGAAGTAATTGAAGAATCGCATCCTTCTTAATTGCAGGAACAATAAACTTAAAAATATAATATCCCGGAAAAGCGTGTTCGGACTCCACCTTTTCCCGAAAAGATTCAATATCCCAGCTCATTACTCCAATTTAATGGATTCAACTGAAGAAAAAAGAGGTTATCAGAAGAACTTATATCGTTGATCCTTAATCTCAGCAAACTTTGTAACTGCCTGATGAATTCTTCCAGAAATAAATAGGGGTGAAAAGGTAAGTGGAAAATTGGCAATAATTACTTTCTGAGCGGTACGCTCTGCCTGAACCTGTGAAACATAGGGAGAATAATCCGTGATCTCATCAGGCACACTTTTGGTAACTGATTTAATCATCATTACTCCATTGGTAACCTGAAACGGGTTGGTCTTTTCACCCTCATTCAAAGAGAATGCAACACCGACTGCTTCTGGAGCAAAACCAATACCTGTAAATGAATTGGAACTTAAAGTAAGATCAGCTTCACCAACTCTAGCGTCACTACCATAAACCTCACTCATGGCATCAAAATCATCCCCTGTGATGTCAGCCATTTTTTCCATGATCAGTTTTGCCTTCTTTTCATTCCTAACTTTAGCTTCAATTTCATTGATTATAGCATCCAGATCCGCAGTGCCTTCAGCTTGTTGGCCAGTCATCACTGCTGTCATGTAGGAATTCCCTAATTCAAAAACCTCAGAGACATCTCCAACCGAAGCATCGTTGTACAACCAAAGTACTACTGACCTCGCATCGCTAATTGTTCCTATTCTTGTATCATTTTTTCCCAAACTGCTTGCATCTCTCACTGTATATCCAGCACTTGTAGCAGTTGCATTGAATGAATTAATGTCTTCGCTGTTCACTGAGAGTAAGTCCGCTTGTCGATAAATCTCATTTAATGTTTCATCACTGGCAAAGAAATCCTTCACAATTCTAGCCACCTTAATTACCTGTGTGGTTTTAGGCTGGTTAATCTGAATAATATGATAACCAAATGATGTTTCAACTGGCTCTGGAATCAATCCGGTTCCGTCGAAAGCAAAAACAGCATCTTTGAAAGGCTGAACCAGCTGACTGGATTCGCCAACCCATCCAATTAGACCTCCATTTTGACTGTTGCTTTGATCAGCACTATTCATTGCAGCCAGTGTGGCAAAATCCGCTCCGTTATTTAATTGTTCAATAATTCCTTCTGCCATTAGCATGGAATTTTCTTTTGCCTCAGGAGTAGCTCCTTGTGTAGGGATCAAAATATGACTGACATTGCTATAATACTCATCTCCATCCCCTGATTCAGAGAGCTTATATATTTGATATTGGCCATTTACAATTCTTGGCTCTGTAACAGTTCCTGGTTCTACACCTTTGAGTTCTTCCGGTAAAAGCTCGGGATCATTTATCACCTGGAAAGGCTGTTGACCATCAGAATTGATCGCTGCGTAGGTAGAATCGTTCTGAGCATTCTCCAGTCCTTTTTTCAAAGACCTAATCTCATCTAACATAAATGCTGAATCCGCAGCTGAGGGCTCAATTGGGAAAGTTACATAGCTGATACTTCGTGATTCTTCAGATTGGTATTCCTCTGCATTTTTATCCAGGTAATCTTCAAGCTCACTTCTAGAAACGTTTATTGTGCTATCTGGAATGGAAAAGAATGGCACATAAAAGTAAGAAACTGTTGTGTTTGAGCTTTGCGACTCATAAGAAGCTTTTGCCTCTGCCTGGGTCACATAATTACTTTTTTCAAATAATTTCTCGTATTTACTGACTCTTCGTGTAGGAGTCAAAGTATTTTCAAAAGACAACCAGGCAGCCCTTTGCTGTGGATCCTGATTCACACTATTTAAATAGCGGACAACATTTTCTCTTTGAAATAAACCTGTATTCGGGTCGGTAAAAGTTTGCCTTATTTGAGGATCAATATTGTTTCCCTGAACCATATCTACAGATTCAGCCTCTGTGACAGTAATACTGAGCTCCTCAAACTGTGGATAATAAGCTTTCTCCAGCACCAACATGTTCCATGCTTGCTCACGAATCAATGTTAAATCCTCAGAAAGCGGGTTTCTGTTCTGGTTTACAGCAAATACGTATGATAGCTCGTCAACTTTCAATTGAAATTCTTCATACTTGATCTCCGAGCCGGCTATCTCACCGATGATATTATCATCGCTCAATAAGCTGGATCCTGATTGCAGAAAGTCCGCCAGAATGAATGCCACCATAGAGAATGCCACCACACCGACAACGATCTTGCCCATTCTCTTTCTTAAAGTATTTATCAACGCCATAGTCTTGCCTCACTTAATGATAAGGGGGGCAAAAATAACGAGTCCCCTATTAATTAAAAAATGAATCTTTAAAGTAGGATTATTTAAGATTCTAAAGTGCCCCCCACAAATATTTTGACTTTATCAATCCGATTGTCTTCCATGGTAAATATGGTGAATTTAAACGGAGGAATGTCAATCTCCTCATCAACCTGCGGAATGTCTTCATGAATGGATAAAATAAGCCCTCCTAATGTGTCGTAATCGCCATCCGGAAGCTCCCAGTTATATTTATCATTCAGATAATCAATCTCATGTCGCGCACTTATGATGTAATTATTTTCATCAATCGATTCTTCAACCAAATATTCATCGTCATGCTCATCTCTGATTTCACCAAATATCTCTTCTATCACATCCTCCATCGTTACAATGCCTGATGTTCCTCCATATTCATCCACCACAAGGGCGATGCTTTTCCGTTCTGTAATGAACTGAATCAGCAATTCATTAGCCAAAACCGTCTCAGGCACAATCAAAACAGGCGTAAGGATTTGCTTGATATCTGTCGGCTTTTTAAACATCTCAAGCGAGTGGCAGTAGCCAATGACGTCATCAATTGATTCCCGATATATCAGGATCTTTGAATGACCACTTTCAATAAATGCTTTTTTTAGATCTTCTATTTTCCCTTCTACATCAACGGCCACGAGCTCCGTTCTTGGAATCATGCACTCTCTTACCTTTACAGATTTGAATTCAATGGCATTGTTAAATATTTTGGCGTCAATCTCCGAATCTTCTTCTTTTTCAGCATTCAGTAGATTCTTTTTGATATAATTATTGAGGTCAGTCAAACCAAAAACCGGCTTATCCTCAGAAAAATCAAATCTTAATACGTGGATAATCATCATCCTTGAGGACAACACAATAACTGTTACCACCGGATACAGCAAATAATAGATCAATGCCATCGGTAAAGCAAAAGCCCTAAGCATAAAATCAGGGTTCAACAGAAAAATGCTCTTCGGTAAAAATTCTGCAGTTACCAGTACAATTAAAGTAGAAATAAGTGATTGAAGAACCAGAATAAAAATATCAGCAGTAAAGGCCTCAGGTAGGACTGAATATAAAAAAGGTTCGATGAGTTTGGCCATTAATATGCCGTACAGCACAATCGAAAGGTTATTACCAACCAACGTTGTAGCAAGAAAATGAGACCTTTTACCTGTAAATTCTGATAAAACCTTTCCTGTCAATGAGCCCTTTAGGTTCATCACTTCAATATGAAGTTTATCAGCAGAAATAAATGCGATCTCTATTCCTGAAAAAAAAGCAGAAAACAGGAGACATATTAAGATGCTGGAAAATAAGAAGGGATCAATCATTTTGTTTCGTCCTTTTTCCTTTTTCGATATCCGTAAAGGAATAATAAAACAAGACTAATCATAAATATACCATAAGCCTGACCAAATCCCAGAATCATGGCTTCATAAATTGCAATCAGGAAGAATGCTACGCCTAACCAAAAGATAATGGGGTCGTAGGACTTCATTGATCAATTATATTAATGGTTCCGGAAGGTTTATGAATTTGATAGGAGGTGAAATCCTGGTTAGCAGTGAGACCCTCACCCGTATGTACCTCATCTTCAGATTTGATGGTTACAAATCTTTCAGTATAAAAAATTTCATCGACTGGATCCCAAAACAACTCTTCGGTATTAAGTTCATCTCCATTACTTAAACTTTTAACCACCACATTGCCTTCCCCCCGGTATAAGTTTTCCTTTATTTCCTGATATACATAATCAGCTCTAAAAGTTGAAGTTATCTCTCCATCGGAATTCAGGTATTCGAGATTCATCCCTTTTGGCCATTCCCGGTCGCCATTTGAAAGGTCTAGTTGCCTTGGGGCTTTCAGTTTTACGATAATTATGCCTTCATCACTCATCTCTGTATAGACACTATCAATCGCAATCAAAGGCCCTTCATATACTTGATTGACAACCTGTTCATTTTCTTTTTTGCAAGCTGTAGAAAATAAGAATATCAAAAATGCCCAAACAAAAAAACGGTCACAGCAGAATCCCATGACCGTTTTGATATTTATCTTTTTTATTTTCACTAAGGTCTTCGCTCAATTTTGACTGTCTCTCCAATCCAGCAACCAGTAGATATGGTTTGACCTTCCTCATAACTTTCATTGAAAATTTCTTCAATGCCAGGAAACTGTGCCTTGGCACTCGTCATCCTTTCTCTATCACCCGCTTTCTGATACATATTATAAGCTGCAATATATATGGCTCTATCCTTAACTCTACTTTCTCCTCCTTTACAATCATCCCCACTTGTCATATATAAATCTCCAATTAGTACATACGCATCTGCTAGCGATGGATCATTTCTTAAAGCTTCTCTGGCACTTTCACGTGAAGACGATTTGCTTCCTCTTACCTGATGTATCCTAGCAATGCTTAGGTAGACATCTGCTTTTTTGTAATTATCATCTGTGAGGGTAATGGCTTCATCATAATACATTATGGCCTTATCGTATTCATTTTCTCTTTGATATCTGGTAGCAATAAATTTAGCAATACCAAAATCAGGCTCAGTTTCATGTATGACTTCCGTAACCTCAATTGCTAGCGGACTATCTGTACATTTCTGTGCAAGCATAAGAGCAAATATTTTCTTGCCTAACTTGATGTCTTTAGTCTCCCTAAACTTAGGCCCTAATTTTTCCTCGATGAAATTACAATCAACATCCACCGTATTGGTAAGTAGTTTGTCAATAGTATCTATATATTTCTGATTTACAGGATGACCTGCATCATTCTTTTGATCCACTATTTCCATGATGTCTGAATAGATATTAAAAACATCTGTATCTGTCAGTTCTTTGGTGGTTCGTTTGTAATTATGCGTCACAATCATGTAATACAGAAGGTTCCCGTCGAAAACTTCAGCACCATTCATTTCAACGGTCTTCTTAAACAATTCGAACAGCTCTTTATATTTTGATTTATCTTTTTTATAAAACCCATAAGCAGCTGGTGCCTTTCTATTTAATACTGATGCCTCATCACCAAAATATTTGATCCTGAGATCATACATACTTAGGGTTTTTGCTTCCAATTCCTTTTTCTTGGCTGCATCTGTTTCCTTTTCGGCCAGAGATTCAAATATTTTTGCTCCATTTATATAGATAGATGAATTCAAATCCGGCGTATTGACCAATAACCAGTCAAGTGCTTTGGCTGCCGCCGCGTAGTTCCCTGATTTTAATTGATCAGAATACAAAGCATTTTTTTCTTTCGCTATATCTATCGAATCTCCCCAATTCCAACCAGGCTGCGACATTGCTACAACTGTGAGCAATAACATGATTGAAAGAAACGTGTATTGTTTTACTATAAATTTCATTCGTCTAACGTTTAATCATACTTCCTTTTAATAAACCATTGGTCGTTTATCGTTGCACCCAGAACTACCTGAAAGTATGACTCTCTTATCAGGTTATTATCAGTGGTGCCTCTCCAACCATATTTGAAAGCAGTTTCAAGGCTTGAAAAACCGCTCACGGGTAATGATATACCAAAATTAATACCAAAATCATTAATCTGTGTACTTTCAACAAGGTATGGTAATTCCTTAAAGTTCAAACCAAACCTATATCTAGCTCTTTTAAAATAGTTGCTGACGCTCTGGATATCGGGTGTTAATTCCCCTCCCAACGCCACAGTCATAGCATCTACATAGTTTACTGCACCTTCGTTGGAATTATTCCACTGCCTAAAATCCAGATCCGCTCCAATCAAAAATTTATTTAGTTTTTCATAGGATACCCCAATACCAAATGATGTTGGAAGATCAAAAGATGTAGATGAAGTAGATAGTTCCTGCTCTTGTAGCAGATTAGATCCCGTGAACCTTTGATAGCTTGTCGATAATTCTCCATTCAACTGTCCGGATAAATTATAGACTGCACCTACATTTAAATATTTCAAGTCTGCAAGCTTGAATTTATTTGAAATCCCTAATGAAAAGTTTACGTCTTTATATGAGGTTAACTCATTATAGTTAATGGTATATCCGTTCCCGGAACTTAATCCTGAAAGTTGAACTCTTGAATCGTTTTCTATGGTTCCAAAAATGAATGAGGCCTTAACCCCAATCGCAAGTGTTTTGTATAGCCTGATACTATTTGACCATGATAGGCTTGAAAGTCCGCCACTTCCCTGGAATTGATTAATCGCAGCTACATCCGAGCTCAAAGAGTCAACTGAATAGGAGTTGTAATTGACAGAACTGTAAGGGAGTAAGGAAAAGGCTGTAGACCACACAGTCTTAACCACAGGAAAGCTCATGGCCAAATATCTCAATGCCACTGCATTAGAAGTTTCACTTACACCTTCACCATCATAAGTTCTGAAATCCCCCATCAGACCCACGGAAAAAGAACTCAGTCGATTATAAAATAAAAGGGAAGGGTTTTGTAAGTTGATACCAAACTGGGTTGGTACTGCATAGCCCAAATCTCCCATTGCAAAGTTTTGTTGCAGTCCGACGGAAGATACCTCACCAATGCCATAGGCCGAATAGAGCGACTTGATCGCTTGTCCGCTACCAGAAGTAACAAACAAAAAAATGATGATAACGAATGTTAATGATCTATTCTGCATTATGCAAGTTCATAACTGTATTCAAACCTCTTAGAACCAAATTTGAGCGTGCAAAGATGGGCCCTTTTAATTTTGATTCAAAGTGTGACGCATCTCCTCCTGTCAAAACAACGGACAATTCTTCAAATTCTTTTTGAAATAGGTCAATAAAACCATCAATTTCAAGAATTGTTGCATCAAAAGATCCAGTTTTTAAGCACTCCTTTGTTGTTTGTCCCAATTTAGAATGCGCAAATAGCTCCCATTCTTCACTAATATCTGGCAGTTCTTTGGTAAAATGATGCATGGCTTTCATCCTCAACCTGAAACCAGGAGCTATGACACCCCCCCTAAAAACTCCGCGCTTATCGAGAATATCATAGGTATTGCAGGTTCCCATATCAATCACCAGGATATTCCTATCTGGAAATAAATTTTGTGCCCCAATTAATGCAGAGACCCGATCCATGCCAAGCGTCTCCGGTGTTTTATAATCCAGGCTAATGGACATAGGAGAGTCCATTGACAATATGTGATAATCAGTATCCTTAAAAATCTGGTGAATCTCCTGATTGTTACCTTTCACAGTGCAAAACATCCATTGGCCGGTCTCCTCTTTTTTATTTGAATATAATTCCATTAGAGAATTCCAATAAAGAACCTCACCAAGTTCGTTTCCATCAAATTCCCCTGATTTTATCCTGGTATTGCCAATATCTACCGCAATATTTATTTTCTTAGCCATCCGTTTTTATGTACAGTTGTAAAATTAACCATCATAAATTTTGAGCCAATATAATGCAATCGGGGTCATGTCTGGTTCTTCTCTTGACGGAGTAGACATTTGCCATGCTCAATTTGCAAGTGCAGAGGAGTGGTCATATACCATCAAAAAGGTTCATACACTACGTATTCCAACTACT
Organism: Marinoscillum sp.; assembly: GCA_043554545.1. Lineage (GTDB taxonomy): Bacteria > Bacteroidota > Bacteroidia > Cytophagales > Cyclobacteriaceae > UBA7330. Next base: position 4,295,568 of record CP121337.1, read on the forward strand.
ATCAAGGAACGGTTAAAAAGAAGTGGAGAATTATCGGGTTTTGATTTAGCCATATTAAACATTCAATATGGTGAGTGGATAGGAAAGGAGTTGAATGATTTTATCTCAAACGATAGTGATATTGACGTCATTGGATTTCATGGTCATACTACCTTTCATAAACCTCAGTCTAAATTAAGCTTACAGCTTGGAAGTGGATCCATCATCAGCACTCTTGTTGGCATTCCTGTCGTAGATGATTTTCGAACAAAAGATTTAATACATGGAGGACAGGGTGCACCGCTGGTCCCAAAAGGAGAATTAATGCTCTTTCCTGATTTTGACGCATGGATCAACCTTGGTGGTATTGCCAATATTACTGCAAAAAGGGGTCAGCAGGTAATCGCATATGATATTGCTCCATGCAATCAGGTATTGAACTATTTTGCACAAAAAATCGGGAAGGAATATGATGAAAATGGAGAACTCGCAAAAAAAGGAACAATTAGTAAAGACTGGATCTCTTGGCTGCAGGGGTTAGACTACATCAGGGCTCAACCTCCTAAATCGCTTAGTAATCAATGGGGAGCAGATAATATTCTGAGTGCCAGTAAAATCAATCCCCATGATGCGCTGCAGTCCTATGTAACTTTTTTAGCCGAAGAAATCCTGAATTCTTTGAATAGTCATCTCAGCAAAAGCGCTAAAGTTCTTTTTACCGGGGGAGGAACTCACAACCATTACTTGCTGGAAAATATAAAGAATACCCTAAGTCACAATCAATTTGAAATGGTAATACCCACGAAGGAAATCATAGATTTTAAAGAAGCCCTTATCTTTGGGTTCCTAGGGTTACTTAAAAAGTTGAACCTTTCCAACACGATTGGGGAAACTACCGGTGCTGATAAAGATACGGTTTCCGGCACTTTGCATGAGCCATAAACTAACTAAATTCTGAGATGCTTGATAAATAGAAATCTTTATTAACTAAAAGCTCAGATAATAAATTGATTAAACCATTTGCATTATCTATGTGGAATAGTATTTTAGTACGCTTTTATCATATGACCACTTATGTCACCCCATGAATTTACTTCTTAAGGTATTTCTTTGCACTATATTAACCTTTGGGGCCTTTTCCCTTTTTGAAACTCTTGCGGAAACTCAAGGCAATACTGAGGTTGTTTCAATCCTCAGCGAAACTCAGGAAGAAGCACATCACGGTCCTGCTGCCTGGAGTGTGATTCCTTTTGTGGCATTACTTCTGATGATTGCCACAGGCCCTCTTTTTTATGAACATTTCTGGCACAAGAACTACCCATACATATCCATTGCACTGGGTGTAATCATCGTTTTATATTACTATTTTGGACTAGAAAACCATCACTCCCCGGTCCACTCATTTTTTGAATATTTCCAATTCATCGCATTATTAACTGGACTCTTTGTTGCTTCTGGTGGCATCATGATTACGGTGGATAAGGAAGCCAAGCCTCTTACCAATGTTTTAATACTCGCAATTGGAGGTTTGATCGCAAATATTATAGGAACTACAGGAGCCAGCATGCTACTTATCAGGCCTTTTATCAGGCTTAACAGAAATAGAGTGAAAGCCTACCATATCATTTTCTTCATCTTTGTTGTGAGCAATATTGGAGGGTCTCTCACTCCAATAGGCGACCCCCCCTTATTCCTAGGCTTTCTCAAAGGTGTGCCTTTTTTCTGGACACTTACGCACAACTTTGTTCCCTGGGCCTTTGCCATTACCATGATATTAGGGCTTTTCTATTTTTATGATAAAAGAAACAAAGCGGATTTCTCCTACGGAGAGGAACAGCCTGAGCCGACCGGAAAGGTTAGCATCAGGGGAACCAGAAACTTTATATGGTTGGCCATTGTAGTTGCTGCAGTATTTCTGGATCCAAATGTTTTTCCATGGGTTCCTGCCATTAACTATGAAGGACAAAAATTCAGCTTTATCCGTGAGATTATCATGTTAGGTGCAGCATTCCTGTCGTTTAAACTTGCTGATAAAATGGCTATCGAAGGAAATGGGTTTAGTTTTGAGCCCATCAGGGAAGTAGCTTTTATTTTTATTGGAATCTTTGCAACCATGATGCCTGCTTTAGAAATGGTAGGAAACTTTGCTAAATCTCCTGAGGGTGCAGACTTGATCTCTCACAACACACTGTATTGGGGTACAGGCATACTCTCCGGGTTCCTTGATAATGCACCCACCTACATTAATTTTCTTACAGCTGCAATGGCCTCAACCGGAGCAAGTATTAACAATTTGCAGGATGTAATCGGGTTTGCAAACGGCGAATTTCGAAATTCGATACTCGATCTTAAAGCAATATCTGTGGCTGCTGTATTTTTTGGCGCAATGACCTATATTGGAAATGGACCAAATTTTATGGTCAAATCAATTGCGGAGCAGGTAGGAATTAAAATGCCTTCCTTCTTCGGTTATATCATTCGTTTTTCAATACCAGTACTAATCCCTATTTTCATCCTGGTTTGGTTGATCTTCTTTGCCTTTCAGTAGCAGCACTAAGCTGTTTTTCAAAAAAGACTATTAAGTCTTTGTAAAGCTGATTGTTTATGAGAAGATTCAATCAAGATAGAGATGTTGTTTCTTGAACCACCAAAAGAGATCATTCGAATAGGCACATCGTCAAGTGCCTTAAAGATCTTTTTACCCAGCCCTCTTTTCTCTGCGATGGCATCACCTACTATACACACAATTGTTTGATCTTTATCAATTTCTACTTTTCCGTATTTTGAGATTTCTCGCTCAATTTCTAATAGATGGGTGTTATTATCTATAGTCAGCGAAACTGCAATCTCTGAGGTTGTAATCATATCAATTGGGGTTTTGTACGTCTCAAAAATCTCAAAAACCCTGCGCATAAACCCGTAGGCCATCACCATGCGACTAGACTTGATCTTAATCGCTGTGATGTTGTCTTTTGCGGCAATTGCTTTGATGTCACCATTTTCGCCTACCGAAGAGGCAGAAGAGATAAGCGTACCATTTGAATCAGGAGACATGGTATTCTTAATACGTACCGGAATTCCATATTGCTGTGCCGGAACAATACAGTTTGGATGCAATACTTTAGCTCCAAAGTATGCCAACTCACTAGCCTCCTCAAAACTTAATTGAGCCAATGGAAAAGTCTTATCCACAACCCTTGGATCATTATTATGCATCCCGTCGATATCAGTCCATATCTGAATTTCTTCTGCCTTCAAGACTGATCCGATTATTGTTGCAGAATAATCCGACCCACCTCTTTTAAGGTTATCGATTCCTCCAGCAGAATTTCTTGTGATAAAGCCCTGTGTAATAATTACTTTTGCTGTGGTCTTCGACATCAGGTGATCGAGCTTCTTAGTAATCATTTCCATGTCAGGCTCCTCATTTTCGTCAAGCGTCATAAAATTCTGAGCCATAACCAGATGAACATCTTCTCCCTGATCCTTAAGATAATTAGTAAAAATTCTTGTTGAGATCAGCTCCCCCTGAATAATCATCATTTTATTTAGCTGCTGGCTAAATGGCTGATCAATCAGTCCTTCAATGTCATCCAACACCTGATCAATATAAGTTTTGGTGTCCTCCAGAAATTCTTTTTTTTCAAACAATTCAGCCAGAAAAGGATCGAAGAGTTTACGCATATCCTTCAAGCCACCCAATGCGCTGGTTTTATCTCCCTGTTCACATTTTTCAGAGATATTTACCAAAAGGTTGGTATTTCCAGATACCGCACTTAATACGACAATCTTTCTACCCTTGATAGCTGATATTATCTCTGCTACCTGCTTCATCCTTTGAGGACTTCCTACGGATGTCCCCCCAAATTTCAGTACTTTCATTTCTCTAAAAATTGAGCATTTTTAATATCGTTCCAGCTGCCTCATCCCCCTTATTTCCAAATTTTCCGCCTGCCCTGTTCATGGCTTGCTTCATGTCATTCGTTGTCAAAACACCAAAGGCAACTGGCTTCCCTGAGTTCAAACCCACTGTAGTTATTCCTTGCGCACAGGCGTTACAAATAAAGTCAAAGTGTTTGGTTTCTCCCTGAATGACACACCCAAGACAAATGACTGCATCAATGTTGTCTCTTTCTGCCATCCATTGAGCTCCTAACGGTAATTCAAAGCTTCCTGGGACATTCCTTCTTTCAATGTGTTCTTTCTTTACACCCGCTTCTAACAAGGTAGAAAGCGCTCCGGAATACAAGGATTCCGTGATCTCTTCATTCCATTCTGATACCACAATACCAATTCGGTAGGATTCCGGTTTATTCAGATTCCCGATATGTGTTGCGCCTAAATTTCTTTTTGTACTTGACATCTAATAAAAAAGGGATAAAACATGGCTGCCTTATCCCTAAAATTATTTTTAATAATTCTTATTCTGCAGCCAATCCATCTAATCTGGATTTCTGCTTTTTGGCTTCCTGTAATAAATCTGAGTCCTTGTAATCTTCAATGATGCTGTTATAGGCACTTGCTGCCTCAGCATAATTACCCTGCAATTCTTCTGCTACCGCTAACTTCTTAAGATAAATTGGCGTGAAGTTTTGATTGGGCTTAAAATCTATTGCCTTATTATAAGATCCAATTGCTGAAGCATAATCGTCTTGTTCCAGATAAGCATCTCCAATAAGGGCATATGCCCGAGCCTGAAGCAAATAATCCGATGATTTAAAATCGCTTAGATACCTAATTGCTCCATCAAAATCGCCAAGCTTAAGATAAGTCACCCCTGCATAAAAATTTGAGAGGTTACTTCCGTCAGTGGCTGGGTACTCTTCAATTATTTGCAGAAAACCATAATTAATGCCATCGCCATTCAATGCTTTTCCCAGGCTATCCGCTTCAAAGTAATAAACAGCCTGAAACATTTCACGCTGAGCTTCCTGATCCTGATTACTGATGTAGTAGTTATATCCGAAAACCCCAGCGATTACCAAGGCAACTAAACTCCCGATAATCAGGGTTAAGTTCCTGTTTTTCTTGTTGTTAAGAAATTCCTCTGCCTTACTAACTATAGCACCTGGATCTTCTAATAACTCTACCCCTTCGTCCTCTTTGGTCTTGGTTTTTGCCATTGCTTTTAAAAATTAAGGTCGCAAAGATATGATTTTTCAATCAATCCATGATATATGGATAATCTTCTTGAACATATACATCTTTATACGCATCTTCCGCAGCCGGCCATTCTGACTTTTCAGAGAATTCTACTGCCTCTGCGACGATGTCCTTAACCTTCTGGTCGATCTTCTTTAATTCATCTTCTGTAGCGAATTTCTTCTTCAGAATAGTTCCTTTTACCTGCTCAATAGGATCTTTTGACTTGTATTCTGCTACTTCCTCGCGTGTTCTGTATTTAGCTGGGTCAGACATAGAATGACCTTTATATCGATAGGTGCGAAACTCTAATAAAGTAGGTCCGCCACCACTTCTTGCTCGATCAGCAGCTTCAGCCATAGCCTTATGAACTTCTTCCACAGACATTGCATCGACAGCAGCTGAGGGTATATCATAAGCATCTCCAAGCGTATAAAGCTCCGTGACATTTGATGATCTTTTTACGGAAGTCCCCATGGCGTAACCATTATTTTCTATCACAAAAATTGTGGGCACCTTCAAAGTCATAGCAAGGTTTAAAGTTTCATGAAACGCCCCTTGTCTCACAGCCCCATCTCCCATAAAGCATACAGAAAGATTATCTGTCTTGTTGTACATTTCTGCAAAGCCAATCCCTGCTCCAAGTGGAATCTGGCCACCTACAATACCATGTCCGCCAAAAAAACCTTTCTCCTTGTCAAACATGTGCATGGAGCCTCCTTTACCTTTAGATATACCTGTAGCCTTTCCAAATAACTCAGCCATGATGGCATTTGGATCAGTTCCAAGGGCCAATGGGTGGGCGTGGTCACGATATGCGGTAATATATTTATCTCCTTTCTTCAAGGCTGACACACTGCCAGCCATACAGGCTTCCTGACCTATATAAAGGTGACAAAACCCTCTGATCTTTTGCTGACCATATAACTGACCGGCCTTTTCTTCGAATCTCCTCATCAATGACATGGATTCAAACCAGGTCATGTAGGTTTCTTTGCTAAAGCCAGCGTCAGCCTTCGAGGATGACTTGGATGATGTCTTACTGTTAGAGGAAGACGATTTGCTTGATGATTTTGTATTTGTCTTTGCAGCCATAACTTTTGCTTATCTACTATGCTTAATATTGCGTAGGAAAATCCATCGGCCCTGCGAAATTAAACCAAAAGGTGCGCTGATCAAAAAGTTATGGTTCTCAGCACATTAAAACTTGTAAATTTTAAGAACTACCAGGAAGAAACCTTTCATTTTAACAAAGGAATTAACTGTTTGTTGGGTCAGAATGGTATGGGTAAGACTAATCTACTCGATGCCATCCACTATTTATGCATGACGCGCAGTAGCCAAAACAACATCGATCAGGAAAACATTCTATTCGATCAGGGGTATTTCTCTATCCACGGAGAGTTTGAATCAGGCCTAAAAGTAAACTGCTATTTTGAAAGTGGAAAGAAAAAATTATTCAGGATTAATGGAAGTGAACCTGAAAAATTGAGTGACCACATAGGCTCCATTCCCTGGGTTTTGACAACACCGGACGATAATGAAATCATCAGGGAAGGCAGTGAGATAAGAAGAAAGCTTTTTGATCGGGTAATCTCACAATATGACCGATACTATCTCGATGAACTCATCCAATGCCGAAAATTACTTAAGCAAAGGAACACCTTCCTCAAGCAAAATGAAGGGCGATCAAACTACAATAAAAGATTACTAGATACTTATGATGAGCAGCTGGTACCACTTTTCAAAAATATCTCTAGTAAGCGAAAATCATTTTTAGAGGAGTTTCAAACTTTTTTTATCAAAAACTATCACGATGTATTCAAAGTAGATGAAGTACCGGCAATAAAATATAGAACCAAATGTCTGGACAAAGATTTTGAAGCAATCTTCTCTTCCGCTATCAAAAAAGATCTCATACTCGAGCGAACCACATTAGGTAGCCATAAAGATGATTTCATTTTTCTGCTAAACAATAAACCAACGAAAAAGTATAGTTCGCAGGGACAACAAAAGTCTTTGATCATTGCTTTAAAACTTGCTGAATTTGATTTTTTAAAATCAAAAAAAGAAGACACCCCTTTATTACTTTTGGATGACGTTTTCGATAAGCTAGATGATCATCGGATCAATCACCTGGTAAAGCTTCTGTCTGATAGCAAACGTTTTTCTCAAATCTTTTTGTCTGATGCCAGAAAAGAACGTTCAAAAGAGTTTTTTGGGAAGAAAAAAAGAGTGAAATTCTTCGAAATAGAAAATGGCAGAATAAATGGATAAAAACAATACAACTTCTTTCTCAAATGCTTTTAAGAAATTTTTGCAGTCAGAAAACCTGGAACAAACATGGGACGAGAAAAAGTTGATCCATTCATGGAATAAGATTATGGGAAAGCCCATATCATCACGAACTTCAAAAATACGGATTGATGAGGGTAAAATGTTTGTCTATCTGACTTCAGCGCCTTTAAAAAATGAATTGACTAATAACAAAGAAAAAGTGTTAGAAATGTTAGAAGAGGAAATTGGTTATAAGTTGATCTCTGAAATCCGTTTTCTTTAATAATCAATTTTCAGGGGGTATGGGCTCTTTGCCAAATGGTAAAACCCACCGTACGTAATAATCAAAACCAACAGTCGTTTTATTCTCATTCTTACCAAATCCCGGTAAGTCATATGGAACCAAGTTTTCAATTCCTTTATTGACTTTGTATAATTTGTATCGAACAAGATATCCGAAATAAATTTGCCTGAATACTTTCACGTTTAAACCCAGAGTTAGCTCCCACCATCTGGATTTAACTACATCATTTCTTGACACCAAATCTACAGGACCATATCCAAAATCATCTGATATACTCATTTCATCACTGAATCTGCTTCTTGCATATCGAAGCCCTAAATTAAGCCCATTTGCATCGGAAGCATTTTTCAAGACATTGGTTTCTATCCCAAGCCGATAAAAGGTGCCCGTATTTTGATAGGAATAAGTTTCTCCTTTTCGTTCCGTATTTTGAACACCAAAATCAAGCAGAAAGAAATAATTTGACAAATCAATTGCCACCTGACCATTTTGAGCTGTTTTACCACTAAAAAAAATGGAGTTAATAAGCGGGATGGTATTATAACCAAGTATTATCATAGTTGGACGATAATCCTTGAGCTTCCTTACCCGTGTGCTGTCGCTGCTTTGTTGCGCATGAATTCCCATAACGCAGATCACCATTAAGAAACTAAAAATATGCCTCAACATTGATCAATTGTTCTCGATTAAGAATAGGATTGATAATGGCAACAGAATCAAAAATTTCTGACGTGCCTGTTAGATCAAAAAACCTGATAGACGGATCACAATCTGTATTGTATACAGAAAATTCACGCTGATAGGTAAAGGAGAGATCATAAGTCAATGAATCAGTTTCTAACTCAAAATCTGTAAAATCTTCCTCCGGATTAAGTGGGAAAAATGCTGCGCCCAATAAAGTATCCAAATCACTATAAAAGAAATAAGGAGATCGATCACTTATGACCCTATTAAAAATGAGGGTATCTGCTTGTTCACCAGGTTGTATATAAAAAGTCACTAAAGCCAATTTACGATTCTCATCCAGGTTACAAACCTTTACTTCGTTGCAACCAAGCATTAATAAAGGGAATAAGATTTTCCAGTAATTCATAAAACCAATTGTATTGCAAAGGTATAATAACCACCACGACCGTGAACTTATTGTGGGACGCATTTTGTTTAGCTTTGCAATTCAATTTTTGATCGTGAAAACAAAAACAAAAAAAGACAAGGTAAACATTGTTACGCTGGGATGCTCAAAAAACATTGTTGACTCTGAAGTATTAATGACTCAATTAAAGGGTAACAAAATTGATGTTACCCATGAATCCCAAAAAGACGATGCAAATATCATTGTAGTCAATACCTGTGGATTCATTGACAATGCTAAACAAGAATCCATAGACACAATTCTCCGATATGTAGATGCAAAGCAAGAGGGATTAGTGGATAAAGTGTACGTGACAGGATGTCTTTCACAGCGATATCGTGATGATTTAAAGTCTGAAATTCCTGACGTAGATGATTGGTTTGGTACCATGGAGTTATCGCTATTACTCAAAAGACTCAATGCCAATTACAAGCATGAATTGATTGGTGAGCGTGTTCTAACCACCAATAACCACTATGCTTACCTTAAAATATCTGAAGGCTGTGACCGACCTTGCAGTTTTTGTGCAATACCGATCATGAGGGGTAAACATGTCTCCAAGCCCCTGGAGCAAATCGTGCAGGAGGCCAAAAACCTGGTGAAAAATGGAACAAAAGAAGTTTTATTGATAGCCCAGGATTCTACCTATTACGGGTTAGATATTTACAAGGAAAGAAGCCTTGCCCGTTTACTGGATGAATTGTCAATGGTTGAAGGTTTGGAATGGATACGACTACATTATGCTTTTCCTACTGGGTTTCCTGAGGATGCACTCACAGTAATGGCTGAAAGACCAAATATTTGCAATTATCTGGATATCCCGTTACAACACGGGTCTTCGAAAATGCTTTCTCTGATGAGAAGAGGGACTACCAGAGAGAAAACAGAGGAATTATTACATACCATAAGAGAAAAAGTGCCTGGTATTGCAATTCGTACCACCATGATCGCAGGGCATCCTGGAGAAGGAGAGTCAGAGTTCGAAGAAATGATGGACTTCATCGAAAGATCAAGATTTGAGCGCCTGGGAATATTCACCTATTCTCACGAGGAGCACACACATGCATTTACGATGAAAGATGATGTGCCAGAAAAAATTAAACATGAACGTGCAGATCGCGTTATGGAATTACAGGAAAACATCTCTGATGAGATCAATCAATCCAAAGTCGGACAAACATTAAAAGTATTGATTGATCGAAAAGAAGGTGAAAACTTTATTGGAAGAACAGAGTTTGACTCTCCGGAAGTGGATAATGAAGTCTTAATTAACGCTGAAAAGGCTTATCTTCGAATTGGTGATTTTTCCAAAATTAAAATCACTGATGCCTCCGCTTTTGACCTCTATGGTCAACCCGTCCAATGATATTAATTCATAATAGATATTCATTTAAATGATTTTAGAAAATATTTCCTTCGAGGAAACAAATTGTTTCTCCCCGCTTTTTCTGGACTATATCAAAGAAAAACCTGAATTGAAACCCTTTTATGGTTCATTTCCGGAAATAGGTGCTTTTGAAACTTTAATAAAAGAAAGAGTCTTCCCGGAAGAAAAGAGAAATGTCCTGAACAAAGTACTGGTAGAGCAATATGGCCCGTTAAATAAGACGGAGGCAGTCGACTTCAACATTCACTCACTCACCCATGAAAAAACATTTACCGTTACCACTGGTCATCAGCTCAATATTTTCACTGGACCTCTTTATTTCATCTATAAGATTGTAACCACGATCAACGCATGTAAATCGCTTAAAAGTAAATACCCTGACTACCATTTTGTTCCTGTTTACTGGATGGCCTCAGAAGATCACGATTTTAAAGAGATCAATCATTTCAACTTATTTGGTAAGCGATACGAATGGAATACCGAACAAACCGGACCTGTAGGGAAGTTCAAAACTCATTCAATCAGTACCGTATTTCATGAAATTAAGGAGTCAGTAGATCTTTTTGAACAAGCCTATCTGGACTTCTCTACTTTGGCTGAAGCAACCCGGTATTTTGTGAACGAGCTCTTTGGTGATCAGGGATTAATTGTTTTGGATGCAGACCACGAGGCACTTAAAGAGGTTTTCATCCCCGTCATCAGAAAAGAAATCTTTGAGTCCATTGCAAACCCACTAGTAGAATCTGCTTCTTCTGAATTATCCAATTTAGGCTATAAGTCTCAGGCATACTCCAGAGAAATTAACTTTTTTTTCATGGAAAAAGAGCTAAGGGAGCGCATCGTCCGCGAAGGTGAAGGCTTTAAGGTCTTGAATACTGATTATTTCTTCTCAAACGAGGAAATGAATACCCTGATTGAAAATAATCCTGAAAAATTCAGCCCTAATGTTATTACGCGGCCCGTATACCAGGAGACTATTTTACCCAATCTGGCCTATATAGGTGGACCAGCAGAGGTAAGTTACTGGCTCCAATTAAAAGAGGCATTTAAGGCATTTGATACCTTTTTCCCTGCCTTGATGCCAAGAAATTTTGGTTTAATCGTAAACAAAGCCAACTCAAAAAAACTAAGAAAGCTAAACCTGGAGCTTGCTAGTATCTTCGAGGAAACCAACCAGTTAAAAACTAGCTTCCTGGAAAAAAATGGTGAGACTGAATTTGACTTAAGCGCAGAAAAAAAGGAAATGGCTAAACTTTTTGAAAAGATCAAAGAAAAAGCCACGGAAGTAGATAAATCTTTGTCAGGTTTTATTGGTGCTGAAAGTGCCAAATCATTCAAGATTCTTGAGGAGATCGGCAAGAAGATAAAAAAATCGACAGAAGCGAACAATGAGATTGCCTTAGGACAGATAGATGCTTTAAAAGAAAAGTTATTTCCTGAAGGGGTATTGCAGGAAAGACATGAGAACTTTCTAAATTTCTATCTGAATCATCCCGAATTTATTCAGTTACTGTTGGATAAATTTGACGCCTTCGATTTTAAGTTTAACATCCTGTTGGATGAATGATTTCAAAACTATTCTGAGAAAACAAGTACTGCCTGCCAGAAAAATTATCTCCAGGCAAGTTTGGGAAGATCGTAATCAACAAATTCACAACGCTACACTTTCATTTATTGAAGATCATTCGGCACATGTCATTCATACTTTTCTCCCCATTGAGCGAAACAAAGAAGTAGATACCTGGCCGATCGTCCATGAATTGATCTCCCAGGGCAAAAAAGTCATTGTCTCAAGCACTAACCTCGATAAAGTGACAATGTCACATTATTATTATCACACTGGAATAAAATTCAAGTTAAATAAGCTAAAGATCCCGGAGCCTCAAAATGCAGAAGTTGCAGATATTTCTGTGATTGACCTAATCCTTATCCCGCTCCTAACGGCAGATAAATTAGGCAACAGAATTGGCTATGGGAAGGGCTACTACGACAGGTTATTAAACACCCTTCCACATGCTAGAAAGGTGGGTCTAAGCTTAGGTCCTTTGTTTGATGCATTTAATTTTGCGGAAGGCCACGACATCAAACTTGATTATTGTATTTCACCTTTTGAAATATACAAATGTCTATGAAACAAATAGAAGTACTTATTATTGGCGCGGGTCCGATTGGTCTGGCTTGCGGAATTGAAGCAACTAAGGTCGGATTATCTCATGTGATCATAGATAAGGGAAGCCTGGTAAATTCAATCTACAACTATCCGAAAAATATGACTTTCTTCTCCACTTCAGATCGACTGGAAATTGGAGACGTACCCTTTATCTCACATAATCCCAAACCTGTAAGATCTGAGGCTCTGGAATACTATAGAAGAGTTGCCTCTTCATGGAAGCTTAATGTTAAACTGTATGAAATTGTGCAGGTGATCAAAAAAGAAGGGGGTTCATACATCGTTACTACCTCGAAGGAGCAATACAAGGCAAAAAACATCATCATTGCCACTGGTTTTTACGACCTGCCTTACAAGCTGAATGTTCCCGGTGAAGATCTTCCCAAAGTGAAGCATTACTATGATGAGCCTCATCCATATTTTGGGATGAGAGTACTGGTTATAGGTGCTGCCAACTCAGCTGTTGATGTCGCCCTTGAAACATTTCGGAAAGGAGCGAAGGAAGTCTCCATGGTAATCAGGGAACCGGAAATCAATTCCAGGGTTAAGTATTGGGTGAAACCCGACATCGATAATCGAATTAAAGAGGGTTCTATAACGGCATATTTCAACTCTAAGATTAAAAAGATTGAAGCATTTAGTGTGGAAATTGAAACACCAGAAGGTCCAGTTACCATACCCAACGATTTTGTTTTAGCCATGACTGGTTATCAGCCAGATTTTTCCTTGCTGGAATCTGTGGGCATACATATCGGACATGATAAATTCAAAACACCTGAATACAATCCTGAAACAATGGAAACCAATGTTAAAAATGTTTTTTTAGCGGGCGTAATCTGCGGTGGGTTGAAAACCAGTATTTGGTTTATTGAAAACTCAAGAGTACATGCAGAGATGATCCTAAAAACAATTAAAAACCGAGGTTAACTAATCCAAACCTGATTCTAACAAGCATACATGATGCTCTAGCGTCCTAAATGATGGTTTTATTTGAATATTTAAAAACAATACTGCAAACATTTCGTTAGAGACTTCGGTCAAAAATTCTAAAATGCTCGTAAAATATTTTCTAACACTTATTTTGGTGTTGCTGATCTGCTTTGCCAATGCTCAAACAAAGCATACCCTCAGCGGATACGTTAAAGATAAATCTAATGGTGAAACACTCATTGGTGCCAATGTGATCGTTGAGGAAATATCCAGCGGGACAATTACAAATGTTTATGGGTTCTATTCTTTGACCTTAGATCATGGTTTATATACCATTACCTATCGTTTTGTGGGATATGAAACGATTACCAAAAAGATTGATCTGAACGAGAACCTAAGAATTGACATTGAATTAGGTGAAGAAGGAACCGAGCTGGAGGCTGTGATCGTGTCCGCCGATGCACAAGATCGAAATGTTTCTGAGATTGAGATGAGTACAGCGGAACTAGATATCAAAACAATTTCGAAAATTCCTGCTTTTCTGGGGGAAGTAGATGTAATTAAATCATTGCAGTTATTACCAGGAGTTAGCACCGTGGGTGAAGGAGCCTCGGGTTTCAATGTGCGTGGTGGTGGCGTTGGTCAAAACCTGGTGCTCTTAGATGAATCCCCCGTCTATAATTCCTCCCACTTGTTGGGATTCTTTTCTGTATTTAATCCTGATGCTGTTAAGGACGTTAAACTCTACAAAGGAGGTATACCTCCTCGGTATGGAGGAAGAATTGCCTCTATTCTGGATGTTAGAATGAAGGAAGGTAACAGCAAATCATACGATGTAACCGGAGGAATTGGTTCTGTTTTCAGCCGCTTTGCGATAGAAGGTCCCATTGTAAAAGAAAAGGCTTCTTTCATCGTTGCTGGTCGGCGATCATATGCTGATGTATTAGCCCGACCTTTCACCGATATATTTGACGAAGGAGCGCAATTGTTTTTTTATGATTTAACTGTCAAGACGAACTACAATATTTCGAAAAAGGACCGCCTCTTCCTTTCAGGATATCTGGGAAGGGATGTTTTTAAATTTGATGCACGTCAGGGGTTCTCTTGGGGTAACAATACTGCGACCTTAAGGTGGAACCATTTATTCAGTGAAAAAGTCTTCAGTAATTTTACCGTCTTCTTCAGTGATTATGATTATGAATTGGGTTTTGGAAACACTGATCGTGATCGTTTCGAATGGAAATCAAGAATTCAAACCTACAATTTCAAGCCGGAGTTCACTTATTTTATCAACCCTAGAAATGAACTGACTTTCGGAGGAGAAGCGGTGTTATATCGCTTTAAGCCTGCAGATGCCTTTGGTGTCAGTAATGGCGAATCCAATGACATTAGTCTGGATGAGAAAAAAGCATTTGAGACCTCTATCTATATTGGTAATGAACAAAAAATAACTGACCAACTGTCTACAATGTACGGTGTGCGGTTTTCTCATTTTAATTATCTGGGAGAAGGGACAGCTTATACATTTAATGATACCATTCCTGGTGAAAGAAGATCTGTGGTTAGTAGCGAAGAATATGGAACCCTGGAGACCATTACCGACTATAATTTCTTCGAGCCAAGAATTTCTCTTAAATATCAGCTAAATAAGACCCAATCCTTTAAGGCTAGTTACAATAGAACTGTGCAATACATTCACCTTATTAGTAATACCGTAGCATCAAATCCTTTAGATGTCTGGACGCCCAGCACCAACAATTTGAAACCCCAAATTGGAGATCAGATAGCAATTGGATATTTCCGAAACTTTCGGGACAATGATTATGAGTCCTCTGCAGAATTCTACTATCGCGAAACACAAAATCAACTTGATTACATTGATGGTGCAGAATTGTTTATCAATGAATTACTAGAAGGTGATGTGCTCCCTGGCATTGGACGGGCCTATGGTGCCGAGTTCTATTTTAAGAAAAACAATGGCAAATTTAATGGTTGGATAAGTTATACACTGGCTAAGACTGAGCTCCAAATTGAAGGAGTAAACAATGGTAAGTGGTATCCTACCCGCTTTGATCAAACTCATAATTTAAAGATTGCGGCATTCTATGATCTCAATGAAAGAATGTCCCTATCAGGCAATTTCACTTATTTAACTGGAACGCCAACCAATTTTCCTGATCAACGATACGAGATTCAGGGCTATACCATCCCACTAAATAGTTCAGACTCCAGAAATGCTGTAAGAATTCCTGACTACCACCGGTTAGATTTAAGCTTTACTCTTCAAGGAAAAGAATACAACAAAAAAGGCAAGAAGCGTAAGTTTGAAGATTCCTATGTCTTCACGGTCTACAATGTGTATGGTCGAAGAAACCCCTTTTCAATCTATTTTTCGCAAGGTACCGATCGACAGGACTACGGAACTCCAGTAGATACCAAAGCCACCCAACTATCTATAATAGGTACCGTTTTTCCATCAATCACGTATAATTTCAAGTTTTAAAAATGAAAAAGTTAATTTTTGGATGGTTAATCGTTGGTTTCTTAACTTCCTGTGAAGACGTAATTGATATTGAATTAGCTGATTCAGAACCCATTTTAGCTGTTGATGCCTGGTTAGAACACAGGACAGGTGAACAAAAAATTATTCTTGAGTATACAAGACCCTATTTTGAGGGTTCTGCAGCCGATGGAGTGACTGGAGCCAGCGTAAGGATCTTAGAGGTCAAAGGAAATCAACCCCTTGACACCCTCAACTTTATGGAAACAAATAATGGCGTGTATACCTGGTCTCCAACAATCGCAACGGATTCATTTGGCACGATTGGAAACTTATATGTGCTGGAAGTGATCACTGAAGGTGAAAGGTTTTTAAGTCAATCTACATTGAATCCCGTCCCCACCATTGATAGCATTACCTTCAGGCAGGAGGATGGAGCCACAAACTTTATCCCTGACTTCTACGCGGCTGAATTCTGGTCAAGAGATCTGCCAGGAGAAGGTGATACTTATTGGATTAAAACCTGGAAAAATGGAGCTTATCTAAATCAGCCAGGTGAAATTAATATCGCTTTTGATGCCGGGTTTTCTCAGGCATCTCCTGTGGACAACATCCAATTTATCCAGCCCATTCGAGATTTGGTAAATCCCTTTGATGAAGATCCGGGAGATGAATACCAATTTTTTCCCCCATACCAGGAGGGGGATTCCTTGTACGTCCAAATTCAATCCATCAACCCGGATGTTTGGTTTTTTCTAACCAATGTCATTGATGAAACAAATCGACCAGGAGGTTTTAGTGAATTATTTGCTACCCCACTATCAAATGTATATACCAACATTGTACCGGATAATGACAATGATAGAGCCGTAGGAATTTTTAATGTTTCCGCTTTGCATGGGATGGGACAAAAATTCACTGAAGAAGCGATAAGAGAAGTAGCCAACTAGAAGCTTACTTTTTTTTTGCCCTGACCATTTCTTTCTTCCCCATGGCACCAGGTAATATCTCAACTTCATAACCAATGGCTGCAAGATCCCTCTTAAATTGCCCCTGTGCGCAATAGGTAACTAGAATTCCGCCTGGCATAAGTAGGCTATAGGCTTTCTCGAGGTTTGGCCTTGCCCATATATCTGGTTGTTTGGACGGAGCGAATGCATCAAAATAAATAATATCAAAAAGCTGCTCAGAAGAGAATTTTTCCAGAGTACAATGGTATTTCTGAAAGGTAAATAAGGGATCAAGTACCAATGGGTCCTCCGAAACACCATGCATTTGATTTAAAATATCTGATTCTTTAGGATTCTTAGCATAACCTAACTGACTAACAAATGCTTCAGGTATAGGATATGGCTCTAATGTATGGTAGCTGACATTTATCTTTTTTTTCAGGGCATAATTAAAAGTCAACAAAGCATTTAGCCCTGTTCCGAAGCCAACCTCAAACAATGTTAGCTTTCTATGAGTTAATGTATTTATTCCTTGCTCGATATAGATGTAAGCAGATTCACCTAATGCTCCTTTAGTGGAGTGGTAAGTCTCATCAAGGTCATTCAGATAAAGACTATTTGAACCATCCTGTGTTGTTATGAGTCTTACTTTAGGGGAATTCATCAGATGTAATTAAATTTATATAGAATAGGGTGATTATTATTTTTTATTGATTTCTTTTGATCCTATGTTCAAAAACTAGTTTAAGAAATATTTAAAGCAAAATATTATATGAAAAATGTTTTATTGGTTAGTGCATTTATCGGTTTGGTAATCTTGAATGCATGTAATGACAGCGATCCGGTAGTTGATCCAATTGTAAAAACATGGAAATTGGATGAGTTCTCCATTGAGGTGGTAGAATCAGGCTATGAAAGCAACAACACTCAGGGTGACGCAAGTGGAAATTATACCATAACATTTAATAGTGATCTAACTTATTCCCGAACTGTAGGTGAAGGAACAGACGCAATTGAAGAAGCAGGTAACTGGGAACAGGATGGAGACTTTATCGAGCTGGACCCTGAAGCTGGTTCACCCAAGCAAGACGGATTATTTTATCGTTTTACAGTACTTGAAATTACAGACCGAGAATTAGATATAGAATATGAAGATGATTTCCGATATTTCAAAGATGATAAAATCTCTGAATGGGTTTCAGATGGTACATTAGTGAATCGAGATGGTAGTTTAACTTTCGATGTTACTGATGCCCAACTGGATTCTATATACAATAACTATTGGGACCTGGTTACAGAAACCTACACTTTCAATTTTGACATTGTCAACTAATTGTTCTAAATCTTTATTTCGATAGATAGTTGATTAGATGGGTATGAGATTTGTGACTTTTCTTTTTCTTATTGTTTCGGCAAACCTTTATGCCCAAGAAGTTGTAAAAGGAAAAATTACAGATGAGTCTGGGGAAGGAATGATTGGAGTCACTGTTCGTATTTTGGGAACAAGTGACGGAACAATCACTGATTTTGATGGCAATTTTTCATTAAATGCCTCCAAAGGTCAAACACTTCAAATCTCTATGGTGGGCATGGAAACCAAAGAAGTCACCATCGATAATCCCGCTAATTCGTTAAACATTGGGCTGAAAGAAGAGGCCTCGCAGCTTGAAGCTGTCGTTGTAACCGGATTTCAGGAAGTCAATAGAAAACTATTTACTGGTTCTTCAGCAAGTCTTTCCATGGACGACATGAAGCTCAATGGACTTACTGATGTAAGTCGGGCACTGGAAGGACAAGTAGCTGGTGTTACGGTCGACAATGTTTCAGGAACATTCGGAACTACTCCAAAAATAAGAATTAGGGGAAATACTTCTATTAATGGCAATAATCAACCTTTGTTTGTGGTTGATGGGGTAATCCTCGAAGACATGGCCAGTGTCAATACCGAGGATCTGATTTCCGGAGACGCTAACACCCTGATAAGCTCATCAGTGGCCAATATCAATCCCAATGACATTGAATCATTTCAAATTCTAAAAGATGCCTCCGCCACAGCTATCTATGGAGCAAGAGCTGCGAATGGGGTCATTGTTATTACGACCAAAAGAGGGAAAAGTGGTGCCTTACGCGTGAATTACTCTGCCAATTTCTCTGGTATGGTCCGCCCGACCTATAATCAATTTTTCCTCATGAATTCTGCGCAGGAAATGTCAGTTTACCGGGAAATGTATAACAAGGGTGTTCTGGATATCACCACTTCCGTTCGTGCTCAAAATTATGGTTCCATAGGAAAAATGTTCGACCTCATTGCAAACCACAAATTGGATTGGGGCCCTAACGGTACCCTAAATGAGGAATTTCTGAATAATTATGAAAATGCAAATACCGATTGGTTTGATGTACTTTTTAATGATGTTGGACTACAACAGACGCATTCATTGAGCTTCACTTCAGGAACCGAAAAATCAAACAATTATTTTAGTGTCAGTTACCTGGATGATCAGGGGCAAACCATTGCTGATAAAGTACAACGAATCACTGGAACTGCAAGAAATACTTATTTCATTTCGGACGAATTTTCTTTTGGGCTGAAGCTGACCGCCAGCTTACGAAACCAAAAAGTGCCAGGAACCCGAAACAGAGAGCTGAATCCACTTACAGGACAATACAGTAGGAATTTCGACATCAACCCATTTAGCTATGCCCTTAATACGAGCAGGTCTACGCGTGCTATTGACGATGATGGAAACCCTGAATATTTTAGAAGGAATTATGCCCCTTTCAACATCCTGGATGAGTTACAATACAATTTCATGGAGATTCAGGTGGCTGATGTTTCTGCCCAAACAGATTTCGAAATCAACCCAATCAAGGACTTATCTATAAAAGGGGTTTTTCAAGCCCGCTATGCAAATACCAAGCGTGATCATACAGTGAATGAAAATTCAAATCAGGCGGAAGCATACAGGGCAAATGATACACAATTTATTCAGGATGCTAACAACCTGTTGTTCAACGATCCTAACAATCCAGGTCTAAACCCGGTTGTTGTACTGCCACAAGGTGGATTTCAATATCTTGATCAGACTACTTTATTAAATTTCTTTAGCAGAGTAAGTGCTGAATACAACAAAACAATTGCAGACAATCATGAGATTAATCTCCTGGCGGGTCAGGAAATCAGGTTTACCAACAGATCTAACACCAGCACTACAGGTCTTGGCGTGGTCTATGAAAGTGGAGAAATTGTAGTAACCGACCCCAATATTATTGAATTTTTCAATATTCAGGATATCAACTATTATGAGTTGGGCAATGCACGTGATCGCTTTCTCGGTTCTTTTCTGAATGGCGCCTATTCCTATAAATCCAAGTATATCGCCAATTTTACAGTTCGTTATGACGGTTCTAATCAATTAGGGCGTGCCCGGGATGTCAGGTATCTGCCTACCTGGAATGTAAGCGGGGCGTGGAACATCTCTCAGGAGCCGTTTATGAATTTCTCCTTTCTCGATGACCTCAAAATTCGGACAACCTACGGAATATCCGGTAACCTGCCTCCAAATACCAGTGCCTTGCTCAACCTACAAGCAGATGTTACAGTAAGGCCCACTGATGTAGAACCCTTCCTTTTTATTCAGGACCTTACAAATAATGAGCTCACCTGGGAAAAGCTTAGAGAATTTAATGTTGGTATAGATTTTTCTGTTTTTGAAGGAAAAGTCAGCGCAGCCATGGATTATTATAAAAGACAATCTTTCGATCTTATTGGAGCAGTCCAGACCAGCGGTGTAGGTGGACAAGGATTGAAAATAGGAAATTTTGCCGACATGGAAGCTGATGGCTTTGAAATATCGATCGCTACCAAAAATATTGATCAAACTAATTTCTCCTGGAGAACGAGTTTCAATGTTGGCTATACTTTTGATCGCATTACAAGACTAGACTTTGGCCCAAGGTTGGTAGATGCCATAAATGCCAATGGTGCTGCCGTTTTGGGAGGACCCAGAAGGGGACTCTTTTCTACCAAATTTGCTGGTTTATCTTCCGTTGGTGCTCCCCAATTTTTCAATGAGAATGACGAGGTTGGAATTGCCAATTTAGATCTGCAAGACAGGGCCGGTCTCAGCACCAAACTGGTATATGAAGGCCCCACTGAACCACGTGGAGGGGGAGGTTTCACCAATACTTTTAGTTTTGGAAATCTCACACTTAATGTTTTGCTCTCCTATAAATTCGATTACAAAATCAGGTTGAATGATGCTTTCTACTCTTCATATACAGACTTTGATGCGTTACCCAGAGAACTTGTCAACAGGTGGGTAGCTCCAGGAGATGAGGAAATCACAGATATTCCAGTTATCCTTGAACGCAACCTGGCTCAGGCAGATTTTGATTATGTACTTGCCTATCAATTTTACAACAAAAGCACTGCCAGGGTAGCAGACGGTACTTACGTGAGATTGAGATCAGTGAGCCTTAGCTATAGTTTTCCTCAAAATATGATCAGCAAGCTGAAGCTGGGATCTGCTTCTATCTCTCTGGAAGGGCAAAATTTAGCCTTGCTGTACAGCGATAGGAGATTAAATGGTCAGGACCCTGAATTTTTTAGCAGTGGAGGCGTTGCATTACCTCAACCCAGAATGGCTATTCTAGCATTAAATATTGGATTCTAAATGAACAGTGCTATAAAAATATTAACCTTCTGCCTGCTGTCCATTGCACTTCATGGATGCGAAACATTTCTGGATGAAGTCCCGGATAACCGAGTGGCTTTAGACGACCTGGAAAAAGCGTCACAACTGCTAACTAATGGTTATTCTGTAGCGAGTCCTGCCTTTACGGATTATATGAGTGACAATGTAAATTTTACCCAGGGCACAAACATTCGCCAAAACCATGAGCAACTATTTAGTTGGAGTGATGGTACAACAGGACCAGACGAGCAAGATTCTCCGGAATTTTTCTGGAATGAAACCTACAATGCAATAGCCCATGCCAATGAAGTCCTTGCCGTGATTAATGATATACCGGCTACTAGCGAAGAAGACGAACAGCGCAAAGATGCGATTAAAGGAGAAGCAAGACTCATCAGGGCCTATGGTCACTTCATGTTGGTTAATGTGTTTGCTCAGCATTATGATGCGGACGAAGCACGAAATACACCGGGAATACCGTACATTGAAATCCCTGAAACAGCATTCCTCGCTGAATATGAAAGGAAATCTGTAGAAGAAGTCTATGAGGACATTGAAAGTGATTTACTTAGAGGACTTGATCTGGTAAATGATAATTTCTATTCAAATTCAGGAAAATATCATTTCAACAGAAATGCAGCGCTGGCCTTTGCCTCGCGTTTTTATCTTTTCAGAGCCGCTGACGCTAATGATTTACAGGATTGTATCAGATATAGCAGTCAATTGTTGGGATCAGATCCGGGCGCGTTCGTTCGTGACATGACTACCGATGAGTTTCGAAATGCCAAAAGTTCTATCACCGCATATCCTCAGCTTTATAATTCTCCTGACCTCCAAAGTAATTTACTCTTAATGAGAAAAATCACGCTTACTCATGTGCCATTTTTCGGTCATGGAATAGGCAGAAATGAACACGCTGACTTGTTCTCCCTCAACCCATTTACAGGATCAACAGATGAACGGGAAAACCCTGCATTACAGATGGGTATAAACTCGGTATTGCCACTGAGATACGAAATCTTATTTCAAAGAAGTAGCCTGAATTCTAATTCGGGACTTTACTACCACATTGCACCTATTTTTAGAGGAGAGGAAGTGCTATTAAATCGGGCAGAAGCCAATGCCTATTTCGGAAATAATGACGAAGCAATTGCTGACTTACAGTTATTTTTAGAAAGAAGATACAGAGGAGACGACATAGTCGTAAGTATGGAGAGTTTAAGAAGTTTTTTTGGTGCGGATAATGATCCGGACTTCGATGACTTGCTGGTACTTTTAAATTTTATCATACTTGAAAGGAGAAAAGAATTTCTCGTTCAGGGAATGCGGTGGTTCGACATCAAAAGATTCGGGTTTGAAGTTGTACATAATTCACCTTCAGGACCTCAAGTACTCGAATCTGATGATCTAAGAAAAGCACTGCAAATTCCACAATCAGCTCTTGATGTTGGTGGTTTAGAACCGAATGAAAGATGAGTAGATTATCAAAAAATAGCACATTTCTAATTTTGCTTGTAGCATTTAGCATGCTCAGCGGATGTTTTACCTCTGAGGAGTTAGACCTGGATGTAAAAAAAGCAGACGAAGTTCAGCTAAGTGATCTTGATAATTTTATCACTGAAAACTTCCTCGATGAATTCAACATGGCAATTCGCTATAAGTACGAAGATCGGTTTGTTAATCCCAATGAGAAAGCTATTCCTCCAAGATTGGACGCTGTCCTGCCTATGCTTGATTTCATCCAAAAATTTTGGGTGGACCCGTACCTGGAAGTAGAGAACGGTGAAGAATATTTTAGAAACAATGTTCCTTCAGAAATCGTCTTCCTTGGCGGCCCAATTTATAATGTAGATGGTACGGTAACTTTAGGTACTGCTGACGCTGGCGCAAGAATTACCTTCACAGATGTTAATAGCATTGATCCAAATGATGAAGAATGGCGAGACTTACAACTCAATGTGGTCTACCACGAATTCTCTCACATCCTTCACCAACGATTTAAATTGCCTCCTGGGTTCGAAACTATTTCTCCAAATGGCTACTCGGGACCTGGGTCGTGGTTTACCCTGACTGATGAAGAAGCATTAGCAAGAGGATATGTTTCACCGTATGCCACTTTAAACCCAAATGAAGACTTTGCTGAAACAGTAGCTTTCTACTTATTCAACACTGAATTTGCAGAAACATATACATTACCAGAATCTAATTGCGAGACAAATGAATGTGAAAATATAAATATCGGACGATCCTTAATCAGACAAAAGGTATCCGCAATTTCCAACCACTATGAAAAAGTTACCGGCATCAGCCTGGAATCATTGAGAAACATAATCCAGAGTAAACTATAATGAAGTGGATTATTTACATACTACCCCTTGTGCTTTTCTTTTCCTGTAAAGAAAATGACTCAGACATTGACAGTGTAGAGGAAAGGGTAAAACAGGCAGTTGATGAACTGATGGTTGAACTTAACGATCCGTCTAGTGGCTGGAAAGTGTTATATCAGCCTACACCAAACAGTGGTGGCTTCCTCATGCTGATGGATTTTGATGAAAATGGAAGAGTAAGGGTACGAACAGATGCTGCAGCCAATAATGGCGAATTTACTGACCATACCATGAATTATCGGGTGGATAATTCCATGCGATTGGAATTGATTTTTGAAACGTATGGCATTTTTCACTACTTATTTGAATTGGATCAGACAACATTTGGTGCTGAATTTGAATTTTACTTCGAAAGCAAAGAAGGAAACAACCTGATATTTACCAGTAAAACTGATAATAATGGCAACGCTACTGTCCTCACTTTTGTGCCTGCAGTTGCAAGTGATGCCAGCTTATTAGCAAATGATATTTCCATAAACCTTGATAAATTCAAAGGCCTTTCACCTCAGATTTTTGGAGCCGAGCCTCCTATACAACAGGTCTACCTCAATAATTCCGGAGTCTCGTTTTTTTGGACCATCGACACCGATAAACGAATCGTTGAAGCAGATTTTGCAGGTGTTGGAACATCTTTTGAAGAAATCTATCAGAATGGATCTGGCGTAAATTTAAATTTTAACTCTGGCTATTCCTTTTCTGGAGACCAACTGGTTCTATTGGATCCCTTAACCATGACAGTAGGTGGTAATCAGATCACTATCAACGAGTTATCATTTAATACTTTTCAAGATGCAGCGGGGGGTTCTTTATGCCCATCCACAACTGATGTAACGCCTACCTATTCCGGAACAGCCGGTAGTAATGGAATGTTTACCGCATCAAAAACACTTTTTGATCGCAGTGGTGAAACGTTTAATGCAAATGATGATGGGGTATACAGTGTGAATATCCCCTTTATATTTGATGACAGTTTACAAAGCCTCTCAGATGAAGGTGTCATTAGAGAGCAAATCCCAAATGCTGTTGCTTTCATTATGACTTATGGCTTTAACAGTGCCACTATACCTGCTTATAGCATTGGTTTCATCACTGAGCAGGGAGATAGTACAGACATAATTTTAAGGGAATTTGAGCCCACCACCAGTGTAGGAAATCAGTTGGATATTGTATTTAAAAATGATTTCTACCAATCTGATGATATGATGTCCGCTCAGGACTCAGCTAATATGGTTACAGTTACAGAAACCATCTTTAGTGGAGGGAGGATTTATGCCTATGACTACCCCATACAAGGGCTTCAGGTGTATCGGTTATTCAACCCCTGCAATAGATTTGAAATTTTCGTTGTACAATAGGCTAACTCCGCTAATAAAATAGAAGTGCTACTGCCTGTGCAGCTACACCCTCTTCCTTTCCTACAAACCCTAGTTTTTCTGTGGTTGTAGCTTTTATTGAAACATCTTCAGCTGGAAGTTTCAGGATCTCTGCAATACAGTTCTTCATTGCCTCCACATGTGGAAGAATTTTTGGCTTTTGAAGGGATACGGTAGCATCAATGTTTACTATTCCAAATCCTTTTTGAGTAATAAGCAGAAAGACTTCAGCCAATAATTTTTTACTGTCGATGCCTTTATACTTTAGGTCAGTATCTGGGAAATGATATCCAATGTCCCGAAGGTTAGCAGCTCCAAGTAGCGCATCACAGATTACATGAATCAATACATCTGCATCTGAATGACCTACTGCACCTCTGGTGTGGTTGATTTTAATACCACCGAGCCAAAATTCTCTCCCTTCTTCCAGTGCATGGACATCGTAGCCAAACCCTATTCTTATTTTTGGTTTCATTCCCTGATTTATAGACATCTCAAATTAAATTTCTGGTAAGTAAAAAAGTGTAGAACAATTTACCGGATCTAGTACCCGATTAGCCGCTCCAATAATCTCTGGTTTTTTCACATTTTTAAAATATGCCTGCTCCACATTTACCAGATCTGTGGAGCCAAGGAATGTGGCAAAAGCCAAACCCATGGCCCTGTTGAGGACTTCGATTTGTGAAAAAAGATGAGTCGACTCGCTTTGGTTCTTGACTTTCTCCAGCTCATCATCAGTCACTTTCCCACTCCTTATGGAATCAACCACTTTTTCAATTTCCTCATTTGCCAGCTGTTCATCAATCCCATCATTCAATTTTCCGGAAATGACCATCAAACCCGGATCATAGCTACCCATCGCATACGAAGCAATACTAGAAAACATGTTCTTTTCCCTAACAAGTTTTTGATATAATATACTTGAATGGCCACGCCCCAGGATATCACTGAGCAAATCCTCCTCATAGTATGACTGATCCGTCCTTGCTGACATGTGATAGGCCTTGTATATCGCTTTTGCAGGGACCTTGTTTTTAACCATTTTCATTCTGGCTTTTGTCTGAACTGGCTCCACATCTGGTGTTCTGGAAATTACCTTGCGGTCTTCAATCCCGCCAAACCACTTTTCAGATAAAAAAATCGCCTTTTCCAAGCTAATATCTCCTGCTATAACCAAAATGGCATTTGAAGGACGGTAATGCTGAAAAAAGAAATCTTTCACATCTCCCATGTTTGCCCTTTCGATATGCGAAATATCTTTACCAATAGTTGGCCACTGATAGGAATGTTTTTTGTAAGCCATCTGTCTCAGTTTCATCCATAAATCTCCATATGGCTGATTAAGATAACGCTGCTTAAATTCTTCGATGACCACCTTCCGTTGCACCTCTAAAACCTCTGGATCAAAAGAGAGGCTAAGCATTCGGTCAGACTCCAACCAAAATGCAGTTTCCACATTGTCTGAAGGAATGGTGACATAATAGTTGGTTATGTCATTGCTTGTAAAAGCATTGTTTTCCCCTCCAACCTTCTGTAAAGGCTCATCAAAATTCTTAATATTCCCTGATCCACCAAACATTAAATGCTCAAATAAGTGAGCAAAGCCCGTCCGGTCAGGGTCTTCATTCCTTGCACCTACCTTATACAATAAATTCAGACATACAGTAGGACTGGTATGATCTTCATGGACGATGACTTCAAGTCCATTGGCGAGCTTCTGGCTATGATAATTAATCATTAGACCTTAAAATTAACCAATCGTATTTGGATTCTCTTGTCATGAATCAAATTACCTTTAACTCAAATTTAGTTTATGCATTTTGACAGGAAATACCGATCTGAAGAGCAACTGATCAGTATCTATCGAGAACTGGTTACACCCCGGCTCATCGAAGAGAAGATGCTACTATTACTGAGACAGGGGAAAATCAGTAAATGGTTCTCGGGAATTGGTCAGGAAGCCATCTCTGTCGGTTCGGCATTAGCTCTCAGAGATGATGACTATATCTTGACTATGCACAGAAACCTTGGTGTTTTTACTTCCAGAAAAGTGCCATTAGAAAAACTGTTTTATCAATTAAAAGGGAGCAGAAAAGGATTTACAAAAGGGAGAGATCGATCCTTTCACTTTGGCTCTCGTGAGCATCACATTGTTGGAATGATTTCTCATCTGGGAGCTCAACTTGGAGTCGCTGATGGTATTGCGCTTTCACACACCTTAAAGGGCGAATCCAGGGTCACATTAGCTTTTACTGGGGATGGTGGTACGAGTGAAGGAGATTTCCATGAAGCAGTAAACCTCGCAGCTGTTTGGAATTTACCTGTCATCTTCCTGATAGAAAACAATGGGTACGGTTTATCAACTCCCAGTAGGGAACAATTTAATTTTGATTCATTTATTGCCAAAGGGCCAGCCTATGGTATTGAGGCCATCTCCATCAATGGAAATGATATCCTGGAAGTCATCAATCAGGTGGAGCAGGTTGCCTCAAATATTCGTGAGTCACCAAAACCAGTAATTATCGAAGCAAATACCTTCAGAATGAGGGGTCATGAAGAAGCTTCAGGAACAAAATACGTCCCTAAGAAACTGATGGATAAATGGTCAAAGAAAGACCCCATCCTTGAATACGAAAAATTTCTGCTAAAGGAAAATATCTGTAGCGCAGAAAGCATAACAAGCATAAAGAAAGCGCTTACTGAAAAAATTTCCATGATCGCAAAAGAAGTATATGACGATATGGAAGAAGCTTTCGATATGGAGGAAGAAGAAAATGAGGTCTTTTGTGGTTCTTCCAGCGACCTGATACATCCAAAAACAAAAAAAACAAGCGAAAGAAGATTTGTCGATGCTATTTCTGATGGGTTAAGACAAAGCCTGGAAAAATATCCTGAGCTAATCCTTATGGGGCAGGACATCGCTGAATATGGTGGCGTTTTCAAAGTCACTGATGGTTTTGTAGCTCAATTTTCCAAAAAAAGAATCAGAAATACGCCTATCTGTGAGTCTGCAGTTATCGGGGCAGGTCTGGGTCTGGCCATTAATGGCATGAAGTCAGTAATAGAAATGCAGTTTGCTGATTTTATCTCCTGTGGATACAACCAGGTTGTCAATAACCTGGCCAAATCCTACTATAGGTGGGGACAAATCGCTGATGTGGTCATTCGCATGCCTACCGGAGCCAATGTAAATGCTGGCCCATTCCATTCACAATCAAATGAGGCCTGGTTTTTTCATGTCCCCGGACTAAAAATTGTTTACCCTTCAAATCCCGCAGACGCAAAAGGGTTATTAGCCGCGGCAATTGAAGACCCGAACCCAGTACTTTTTTTCGAGCATAAGTATTTGTATCGATCTGTCAAAGAACTAATCCCGGAAGAATACTATACTACGAAGATTGGAAAAGCGAAGCTGCTTGAAACCGGGAAAGACTTATCCATTATCACCTACGGGCTGGGTGTGATATGGGCGAAAGAGGCTATACAAGAGATGAAACTATCTGCCAACCTTTTGGACCTAAGAAGCCTACAGCCCTGGGACAAAGAAGCTGTGCGATCGGTCGTAAAAAAGGGTCATAAAGTATTGATACTTCACGAAGACACCATGACCGGCGGTATAGGAGCAGAAATTGCAGCATGGGTCTCTGAAAATTGCTTTGAAGACCTTGATGGCCCGGTGATGAGGTGTGCAAGCCTGGACACGCCTGTCCCTTTTGCTAAAGAATTAGAAGCTAATTTTCTACCAAATAAGCGATTAATGGATAAGATTGAGGAATTATTGCGTTATTAGCAGTAGATAGACCCTCCTCAGATTGGGTTTATCCTATTTATTTCAAATCTTTGATGTAATCAAACAGGTTTTTTTGCTCAGATTATTAACAATATCATTCTTTTTCTTCTTGTGTTATGGATTCCTTGCCTTTGAAGGAGGTGCTCAGATCATTACTGACTCTAAGCGAAAACTAAAAACACAAAGAGCTGAACCTAAATCCGGTGGCGGAGGAAGTGTAAGCGATAGGGCAGGCAAATTAAAAAAGGAGAAAGTCTATCCCCGTTACTCAATTGCCAACCCACGAAGTCTTTTCAGAAATAAATCGGTTACCCCCAGGTATTCTACCAGTGGTCCCTCAGGAATCTTTGGAAGTTCCAAAGTTTATCCAAGGTACTCACCCCCTTCACCGTTTAGAAGTGGAAAATATGCAAAAGCCAGTCCCAGATATTCCCCGGGATCACCTTTTAAAGGTAAGAAATATGGACAGTTGGCTCAATCCGCGAGTGGTTCCCCGTTCCGTGGTCAAAAAAACACAGTAAGACCCAGATATTCTCCTGGGTCTCCGTTTGATTCAAAACAATTTCGGATTTCCCCTAGATATTCTCCACCAAATCCATTTTCGAGAAGTCAGTTTAATGTATCTCCCAGGTATTCTATTGGTTCACCATTCAAGGGTAAAAAGTATAACGCTTACCCCAGATATTCTGAAGGATCGCCTTTCAAAGGAAATAAGTATACAACTAACCCAAGATATACCACCTTTCAACCTTTTAAAGGTCGTAAGCATTCAGCTCCAAGATACTCCGTTGGATCCCCGTTTCAAGGCATCAAGTACAACGCTAACCCCAGGTATACCACCTTTCAACCCTTTAGTGGTAAGAGATATTCACCTGCACCCCGGTATTCTGAGGGGTCCCCATTTAAGGGTAATGAGTATAAAGCAAATCCGCGTTATACCACTTTTCAGCCTTTTAGTGGCAGGAGATACTCACCTGCAACCAGATATTCAGAAGGATCACCATTCAAGGGTAATGTGTATAAACCAAATCCACGTTATACCACTTTTCAGCCTTTTAGTGGCAGGAGATACTCACCTGCAACCAGATATTCAGAAGGATCACCATTCAAGGGCAATGAGTACAAACCAAACCCTCGGTACACCACTTTTCAGCCTTTTACAGGAAGGAGATACTCGCCCTCACCGAGATATTCTGCAGGGTCACCTTTTAAGAGCAAAAAATTTCAGGCACAGGTCAGATATTCCAATATGGAAAACCGATTTGAATCAAGCAATAAAAGGAAATTCGAAATGGGCGAATGGGCTTTCTATCTTAGTGGGTCTAGACAAAAAGGAAAATGGATAGCAAATTTC
Source organism: Marinoscillum sp. (assembly GCA_043554545.1). Lineage (GTDB taxonomy): Bacteria > Bacteroidota > Bacteroidia > Cytophagales > Cyclobacteriaceae > UBA7330. The sequence continues at coordinate 4,325,940 of CP121337.1, forward strand.
AGTGAGATTTCCAGGTCTTTCTCCAGTCGCAAATATGATGGGCCATTCAAGGTAACTCCTGAGAATAAAGAAGTCTATAAACCCATCTCTACAAATGTGGCTTCCTTCGAGGGGACATACAAATCAAAATTCACGAAGAAAAAAGATATGCACCCAGGTGCTAATTATCACAATGCTTCAAATATTTCCAACCAAACTGTGCGTGAAGGCCTGCGGAAATGGAACATATTTTGGGTAAGATTGAACCGAAACAAGGAAATGCCAGATGGCACTAAAGAAAAAATAAAAGAACCAAAATTTGATAGGAAGGAAACTGATATATGGAATGAATAATTTCATGTATCATTTCTTTTGAAAAAACGTTTCTATTTTTAAACACTAAATTTATTACATTAGTAAACTTTTTTAGAAAACTATTTGTAAGAATTTTGAGTTCTACAGGTAACAACGATGAAAACCACCATTGCAATACTTTTTCTTGTGTCTGCTTTCTCTGCTGTGGCACAGTTGGATGACGACAATGAATACGTCTCAGAGTTCACATGGGGTGTAAATAAAAATACCAATAGTGGTTTAATTGGAGGCGCAAATTTTAAGCTTGCCAGACTATACCGGGATAACATTTACCAGTATTTTGGACTTGAAATTCTAAGTGTAAAACATCCCAAAGAAGAAAAATATTTTTCGCCCTCTGGAACTTCCTTTATCTGGGGTAAAGAACACAGTTTTTATACCATCAGGATGAGTTACGGGAGGGAGCACCTCTTGTTTAAGAAAGCACCTCAGCAAGGCGTACAAATCAGTTCTATTTTTGGTGGCGGACCTTCACTTGGCCTTATCGCACCCTACTACATCCAACAAAATAACGATTACGTTCCTTTTGATCCACTCATTCATAGCTTTGATAACATTCAGGGGTCTGGTAGATTTATCAGGGCAATTGGTGATTCAGAACTCGCCTTCGGAGTTAATGCCAAAGCAGGGGTTTCTTTTGAGTTTGGGCCATTTAAAAACAGCGTTGCTGGAATAGAAACAGGTATAGCTACTGAATTATTTACCAAGAAAATCGTCATCATACCCACCGCTGAAAACAGGGCATGGTTCAATTCCATATACATTACCCTGTATTGGGGAACCAGAAGGTAAGGTAAGCTTGTTTCTAAGACCGGTATCCTGTTAATTTGCAATTATATAATGATCGAACTACCCACAATTACGCCGGAAAAAAGAAAAAAACCTGATTGGTTACGTGTCAAACTGCCCGTAGGTAAAGAGTATGCCAAGGTGAGGCAAATTGTTGATCAAAATAAACTCCACACCATATGTGAAAGTGGCAATTGCCCCAACATGGGTGAATGCTGGGGGGCTGGTACGGCAACTTTTATGATTCTCGGAAATGTTTGCACCAGAAGTTGTACTTTTTGTGCAGTAGCAACGGGAAGACCACCTGAATACGATGAAGAAGAACCTCTGCGTGTAGCTGAAGCAATCCACACGATGGGAGTGAAGCATGCAGTTTTAACATCTGTAAACAGAGATGAACTTAAAGATCGTGGAGCTGAAGTTTGGTATCAAACGGTCACAAGAATTAAAAAACTGAGCCCTGAGACTACCATCGAAACTCTGATCCCTGATGTAAAAGGTAACTGGGAAGCATTGGATCGGATGATTTCTGCTGGACAAGAAGTCGTGTCTCACAACATGGAGACTATTGAAAGGCTTTATAGAAGAGTTCGCCCTCAGGCGAAGTATGCAAGGAGCCTTGAACAAACCAGGAAAACGAAAGAATACGGAAAAAGGACTAAGTCTGGTATCATGCTCGGGCTTGGCGAGAAAAAAGATGAAGTCCACAAAGCCATGGACGATCTGGTTGAAAACGGATTAGACATTCTGACTCTTGGGCAATACCTCCAGCCAACAAAAATGCACATAGAAGTTGCAGAGTATATCCATCCGGATCAATTTGCTGCTTACCGAGAAGAGGGTTTAAAAAGAGGTCTTAAGTACGTCGAATCTGGCCCATTAGTCAGGTCCAGCTACCATGCAGAGCGACATGTCAACGTGCCAATCTAGTTGATCGAGAAGCAATTCTGGTCAATCAAACTGAACTGACCAGACAATTAATTACTCATAATCTCAATTACGTTTCGCTTAATTTTAAGACAGAGATCATTCAGAGGAAGGTCGTTGATATCATTGCCAAAAGGATCTTCAATCTCTTCTGAAATCAATTCAATACTTACCAGAAAGTAAAAAGCCAACATCACTACGGGGATTGTATAATATCTCAAATCCCATAAAAAACTTACAGGTAAAGTCACTGCATATATGAACAGAAACTTTTTGATAAACATGCTGTATGAGTAGGGTATGGGTGTAGACTTAATCCGCTCACAGGCACCAATAATATCTGTAAAGCCTTTAAGTTCTTTGTCTAGAAGAAATAGCTGTTCTCCAGAAATTAACCCTCTTTTCTTACAGTCCATTACCCGAAGATACATGGCCTTTGAAACTGCATTGGGCCTATGATTACTGGAAATAATTGCTTTTTTCACCTCATCTTCTCTAAGATCCATCTCCCCAATTAAAATACTATCTCTTAAATGCTCCTTCATGGCGAAAGTCATATTGGGAATCATTCTTGTAAAAAATTCAAGGTCTTCCGTAGCATCCTCTGGCAGGAAGGCCTTTATTTTGATCGCTAATTGCCTGCAATCATTTACCAATTGTCCCCAGAGCTTACGTCCTTCCCACCACCTATCATAAGCTGTGTTTGTTCTAAGTACCAGAAAAAGACCAAGAATTACCCCCAGTATGGAGTGAAAGGCGATAGTGCCACTAAAGTGCCACTCAAATACATCAAGAACCACAAAACAAAGCATGGTGGTAAATAAGCCCACAAATAGGATCAGGGGAAATAATAGCTTGATAACGTATCGGCTATAAACATCAAAAATGAGGGAAAACCAGGATTTTGGGTTATACTGAATCATTGCTTAGGCAGGTTAATGAAACTAAATTATTCTATTAGTCCAACATTTGACTTCAAATTGATAACTCTTTGATAAGACTCATCAATTCTTTCAGGGGTAATATCACCATTTTGTACCATTTCTTTAATCATCTTGTGAATCGTCGCTGCACTTACCCGCTGATGATCAGGTACATTGTTGGCAAAAAGCAATATATCAAGACCAGCTTGAATACTTAGTCTGATGGTTTCTTTCAATCCAAATTGATCTGCAATTGCTTTCATTTGTAAGTCATCAGAAATGATCACTCCATTAAATCCCAAAAAACCTCTGAGAATTTCTTGTACAACCTGATGTGACAAAGTCGCAGGTCTCAGTTCCTGATCAAGCGTCCTGTTTACGATGTGGGCAGTCATTACTGCTGTGACAACTCCACTGTCAATTAATGCCTTATACGGGTAGAGTTCACGAAATTCCCAGGTATCTGAGACATCAGCTACTCCTAAATGAGTATCACTTTGTGAGCTCCCATGACCTGGAAAATGTTTTAATACTGGCACCACTTTTTCCGAGTTATAGGCCTCGACAAATATTTGGGCCTGACTAGCTACCTGGTGTTCTGATGAACTAAAAGATCTGTTTATTTTCCCGATGACAGGATTTTCTAAATTGACATTCACATCCACACAAGGGGCAAAGTTCATGTTGATTCCTAACTCCTTAAGAAGTTGCGCCCTTTCTGTTGCATAAAATTTTGTGGTATCAGCATTATCCAAAGCACCAAGATATTTAGCACTAACTGTTTTCGGAAACCCGTATTTTGTTTTTAGCCTTGTTACTCTTCCTCCTTCCTCATCAATACTAACAAACAAAGGGATCAAGGAACGACTTTGGGTATAGTTGACCAAAGTTTTTAGATTTTCTCTGCTATTTTCATTTGTCAAATTCTTTTCAAACAGAATCACGCTACCTGCCTTACCTTGAGCCAGTTCATTAAAAATCTCCTGGTCGGTCTCAATTGTGCCAAAGTCACCCAACCCAATCAAGATCATCTGTCCAATTTTAATATCAAGTGAGTCCGCAGCATGTATTGAACCCGCACAAGAAATAGCTAGAAAATAAAAAACCAATTTCATATCCTAGGATTTTGAGCTCATTGGAATTTTTTTCCCATTAAGCTTGTAATAATGACCCATACTATCTGCAGTTAGACAGGAGTGTACAGGTATTACACCCAATATATCACCAACCTTTACCGTTTGCATCAGTTCTTTTGATCCAGATATAATGCCATGCTCCTGAGAAAGTTTGCTCAAATAGGAGTTTCCAGATGCTTTCCATCCGGATTCATCTAGCCCGACAACCAAACCATAATTTCTTTTCCCACCAACATTGATAAAGTCCTTCGAAAAGTGCACAGCGCCGCCATATAGAACTATTTCATTTCTTTCCTGATGAATCGCAACTACAGGACACGCCATACAAACAGCAATATTTTCGAAACCACAGGAACCAAAACCATACTGCATCAGGTCATAGAAAACGAAATTGCCAGGCCTGATCTCATTAATGCCAGGAAACTGATCAAGGATGGAACAGGTAGGTGTATCTCCATATGAAATCACCAAATCAGCTCTCCCTAATTCAGCCTTTACTTTTGAAAATGCTTTCATGGAAGATTTGAAAATTTTACCCGCTGATTTTTTATCAATATTCGAATAAGAATGTCCAGCATGACCTAACAGGCCAATTAAGTGATGATCAGGGTTTTTAGATTTAGCAATTGAATGTATCAATTTTGGGTTATCAGGATTGATCCCGGTGCGGTGATAACCAAGGTCTACCTTAATGAAATAATTAAGCTCTGCGAGTACATGTGTTGCCAAATGGTCAAGACTTTCAGGTGATTCAATCAATAAATTTAATTTGACTCTTCTGGCTAGACTTTCAATCTCTGCTGCTTCTAAAGGATTATAGGGGAATGCAATGGTAATATCCTGAAATCCTCCGTCAGCAAAATATTTTGCCATATCAACAGATGATACAGTAATCTTGCTAACTCCTTCCTCCTGAAACCAATTCCCAATTTCATGAGATTGATGTGTTTTCATATGTGGCCTAAAGTCAACGGATGCGTCACTGGCCTTTTGCACCATTTTCCTAATATTCTTTCTGGCAATGGCTTCATTGACCAACAAAGTAGGTTTTGTATACTTCACGCTATTATTTGTAAAATTCGCTCGATAATTTCGCTAAGATAAGAACCATTATCCGGCCCATACCAACTCATCGATCTGGATTCATACTTCTCAAGGTCATACCATTCATCTCTGACGACATAGCCAATGTACTGTCCACTAAAAGAAGTAATGACAAGATTGAGGCCTAATTCCCTGGCTTTCTGATACAATGGTAATGCCAATTCCCCTGAAAAATCAGCGGGAATGCCTACGAAAACTGTCTGATCAATCTTTAAGACAGATATCCTTGCAGGATAATCTCCAGCCAACATTCTAAATATATAGGGTCTAATCGCCCAATCCTTTGATATCTTTACATTAGGGTCTCTTAAAGGAATATTCAAATGAAACGAAGTTAGTGAAGAGGCATCCCTGAAGTTAGCAATCATCGGTAATAAGTCCATTTCTTTCTCAAGATTCAGCGCCAAAGTGCTGACCCTTTCCCATCCTTCACCTTCGGCAACTGGACCCATTGATCCTACAGCCCCAGCACCGTATAGGGAAAAATCATAGATTGAATCTTTTTCAAGCATTCGATTCACCAGACCTGGAAAATCACCAGATAATGATCGCCATTGGCTATTTAGGCAGGTAGCATGGGCTGAAAAGAAATTCATAATACCCGTTTCACCACCCTGATCTATGATCAAAGACTTTAACCAGGGATCAACTAAACCACGCTCATTTACCAGCCGGTTGTAAACTAAGTCATCCAACCTATTTTCGACCAACCCTATCTGACTGACTTTTGTCCGAGCTTCTGCCAATTGAATACTTTCAACAATTTTTCTAGCAATAAAGGCAACCGTAGTATCATTTTGTTTACCGGCAATGGCCTTTCCAACGACCCCTGGAGCCCAGCCACCCAGGCTTGAATGCGAATGTGTAGTCGTGAGGTACAATTCCTCCCTTCCCCAGTTGGAGGGTAGCAGAGAATGAACAGCGTTGGTGACTTCCGGATGAAAAATCAACAAATCCGCAGCTATTACTGCTGCTTTTTTATTCCCCAATTTAAAGATGACCGTTCTAACAAATATGGAATCATGAATTTCCTCCAATTCCTTAGGTGACCGGTTGGAGTAGCCTGCAAGTGGTGCTTTTCCGAATGGTGTGATTGATACCTTGGACCATCCCGTGTATAATGGACCACCTGTAGCATCACTTACATAAGCACTTTCCAAAGAATCCAAGCTTCGCTCCATTTCCTGGTAGAAGGAAGCATCACGGTAGGGTGTCCTATCAACAGGGGTAAAAAGCAACAGCCATATACACCCTATGGAGAGTAATATGATTAATAGAATTCTAACTAGTCTTCTCATTTATCCTGCCCAACCCTCTCTATCCAGGCTGCGATATTGAATAGCTTCGGCCAGGTGTTCTATTTTAATATTCTCAGATGCTGAAAGGTCTGCAATTGTTCTGGAAACTTTAAGAATTCTGTCATACGCCCTTGCAGATAACCCAAGCTTTTCCATTGCCGTCTTTAAAAGTACCTTACCAGCATCATTAATCTGACATACTTCCTTCACCTTGCTAGAACCCATCATAGCATTGCAGAAGACCTGTTCCTGATTACTAAACCTTTCCTTTTGAATCTCTCTAGCCTTTATGACCCGGTTTCTGATATCGATACTTGACTCTGCCTTTCGCTGTGCCGTCATCTCATCAAACGACACCGGCGTAACCTCCACATGCAAATCAATGCGATCCAGCAAAGGTCCACTTACCTTGTTTAAATATCGTTGAACTGTTCCAGGCGCACAAACACACTCCTTTTCAGGGTGATTGTAATACCCACATGGACACGGGTTCATGCTGGCAATCAACATAAAATTGGCCGGATAGTCAAGCGAGACCCTGGCCCTTGAGATGGTGACTTTACGCTCTTCCAATGGCTGTCTCATAACTTCGAGCACAGCACGCTTAAACTCAGGAAGCTCATCTAAAAATAAGACTCCATTATTTGCCAGGGAAATCTCTCCAGGTTGAGGAATACCACCGCCACCAACAAGTGCCACATCACTGATTGTATGGTGAGGTGAACGAAAAGGTCGTGAAGCAATTAACTTTCCGTTTCCTTCCAGCTTACCTGCTACAGAGTGAATTTTGGTAGTTTCCAATGCTTCCTGAAGACTTAAAGGAGGCAAGATGGAAGATAATCTCTTTGCCAACATGGTCTTGCCCGCTCCGGGAGGTCCAATCATGATTACATTATGCCCACCTGCAGCAGCAATTTCTAAGGCCCTCTTGATATTTTCCTGACCTTGAACATCTGCAAAGTCAGATTCTACAAGATCTATTTCGTGAAAAAAAACATCCCGGGTTTCATAAAATGTAGGCTCCAGTGGCAGATCACCCGTAACATGGTCGATGGCTTCCTTGATATTACTTACCCCAAATACCTTAAGGTTATCCACGATTGCTGCTTCTACAGCATTTTCCTTGGGAAGGATAAATCCTTTTAGCCCTCTTTTTCTGGCCTCAATAGCTATAGGAAGTGCTCCCTTGATGGGCCTTAATGTTCCATCCAGCGCCAGCTCACCCATAATCATATATTGATCAAAATCCACAAAATTTACCTGCTCGGATGCTTCTAAAATGCCTAATGCAATGGGTAAATCATAGGCGGAGCCCTCTTTGCGAATATCCGCTGGTGCAAGGTTGACTACAACTTTGATTCTGGGCATTCGATAACCCAGGTTTTTTAATGCAGACTCTACTCTTTGTTCACTCTCTTTAACCGCTGAGTCTGGTAATCCAACCAGGTAAAAGTTTTTACCTTGACCGACATTAACCTCAACCGTAATGGTGATAGCATCAACTCCATATACAGCACTTCCGTATGTCTTAGCTAACATTAAATGATAAAATATTTTATTTTACACAAAGCGTAAAGATAGGGGAAAATTAATTTTGTGTTATGGTCTACTTTTCAGTCAACTTTTCAATCATCAGGATCAAAATATGAATGACTTTGATATGAATCTCCTGGATCCTGTCAGCATATCCAAAATGGGGAACACAAATTTCTACATCAGACTGACCTTTCAACTGACCCCCATCTTTTCCTGTTAGAATCACTACTTTCATCTGTTTCTCCCTCGCCGCTTCCACGGCTTTTATCACATTCGCAGAGTTACCACTTGTACTGATACCTAATAGTACATCACCTGCACTACCTAAGCCCTCAATGTATCTCGAAAAGATCTCATCAAACCCATAATCATTTCCAACACATGAAATATGTGAAACATCTGAAATTGCCACCGCGGGTAATGGCCTTCTATTTTCACGATACCTCCCTGTCAACTCCTCAGCAAAATGCATGGCATCACAATGCGAACCACCATTTCCACATGAAATAATCTTGCCACCTTGACTAATTGAGCTAGCCATCAGCTCAGCAGTTTTTTGAATTGCATGAAGCAATTGCTCATCTTCTAACACATTCCTAAGAACTTCTTGTGCTTCCAATAGCTCCTTCTTGATTGATTCCTGCATATTAATCAGTCTTTTTTCTCGTCATCTAGCAGATAATCATCCTCCTTTTCATCCTCATCCTCCTCCTCATCTTTACCTTCATCCGAATCATCTACAGTTTTTGTGATGGCTTTAACGGGTTCTGTGTCTGACTTATCATAGAGCTTAGCCTTTAATTTTAACAATTCATCTTCCGCAGCCGCTACCTTTTTTCTGGCTCTGAAAAGATGGACATTTTCTACTGTAATCTCAATGAGCATCATTAAGCTAATAATCATCACAACTGTCAACAGGTATTGGGGCAGTTTTCTCAGGGTCGCAAAGTCATTCACTCGTTCCATGTAATCCTGTTGATTTATCAGGATGTCTATGCTATAATAAAGGGTGACCAATGCGATCAACAGATAAATGGGGTAGAAGAAAATCTTAAATTTTTTCATCGCGTGATAAAGCTAGGGATTTAACAGCAAAATTTTTTAAAAATGTTAGAATGACTGCATTTCAATCAATTTTTTATACAAGCCACCCGCATGCATCAACGCATCGTGAGTCCCTTGTTGTATAACCTCACCTTCCTTAATCACCATAATGTAATCTGCATTTTGAATGGTGCTCAACCGATGAGCAATTATGATGGCAGTTCTGTTTTGCATGATCTCCTCAATGGCTTCCTGAACGTATTTTTCGGACTCCGAGTCCAAAGCTGATGTTGCCTCATCCAGAATAAGGATTGGTGGGTTCTTAAGCACTGCACGTGCAATACTGATCCTCTGTCTTTGGCCTCCAGAAAGCTTCGTTCCTCTTTCACCAATCATCGTTTCATATCCCTCCTCAAATTGCGCTATGAAGATATCCGCATGAGCCACCTTGGCGGCGGCTTTCACTTCTTCCAAAGTCGCCTCCGGCTTACCAAAAGCAATGTTGTTAAAAATCGTATCATTAAATAGAATAGATTCCTGCGTCACAATACCCATCAATCCTCTCAGGCCTGAGATAGTACAATCCCTCAGATCTATGCCATCAATGGTTATTTGGCCACTTACCGGATCATAGAAGCGCGGTATCAGATCAACCAATGTAGATTTACCTCCGCCAGATGGTCCGACCAAGGCAATGACACTCCCTTTGGGAACCTCAAAATTTAGGTTTTTAAGCACCAATTTGTCTTCATACGCAAAATTGACACCTTCAAAACGAATTGCCTTTTCGAATGTTTTGATATCAACTGCATCTGGCTTTTCATTAATCTGGGTCTGGCTATCCATCAGTTCAAAGATCCTTTCGCCAGAAGCTAACCCTCTGTTGATTGTTGCCATGGAATTGGAAATGGCCTTGGCAGGAGTTAATACCTGTGAGAAGTAGGCAAGAAATACAATGAAGTCTGATCCAGTCAGTGCTGAATCTTTGCTGAGCACCATACTGCCTCCGATCAGAATGATCATACAAACCACAAAAACGCCAAGAAATTCTGAAATGGGGCTGGCCAGGTTAAACCTAGAGGCCATTCTGAAATTATGCCGGGAATAATTAGCTATTTCACCACCAAACTTTCCTGTAATATATTTTTTTGCAGAAAATGCCTTAATAATTCGCATGCCAGACAGACTCTCTTCAATTACATTGCTTATCCTACCCAAAGTGTCCTGGGTGAGTCTGGCCCTACGCTTTAAGCGTTTGGCAATGTATGAGATGATCCCTCCTGACAGCGGAATAAGGATCATACTATACAAAGTCAGTTTAGGAGAGGTAAGGAACATGGCGGTAAAAAATCCAATGATCAAAAAAGGCTCCTTGAACAACACCTTTAATGTACTGACAACGGAAGACTCTACCTCTAGCACATCGGAGGAAACCCTTGACATGATATCCCCTTTACGTTTATCTGTAAAGTAACCCAGATCAAAATGTGTGATTGCTGAGAAAGCTTTATTCCTCAGGTTCTCAATGACATTTATCCTGACTCTTTCCAGGATGAGCGCAGATAAATACCGGAAGATATTTGATAGGAATACACTTATGATAAGGACAACACAAACAAAATACAGGGTAGCGATGATCCCTTGCTCCACCTTATAGGTGTTCAGTTGGTAATAGAAAAGGTCAATAAAATAGTTAATCGAAAAGTCATAGGTCGGCATCTCCGTCGATTCAGCAATACTTTCAATTTCATTGGGACAGTCACACGCACTTTCGTCTTCTACGAATAAAATCTTTGTAACAGGAGCCAACATAGAAATATTCACCACACTGAAAATGGTAGCCAACAATGTGAAAATCACAAATTGAGGTACCAGAAGTCCCAAGGGCCTTGCAAAACCAATGATTCTTAAAAATGTCTGCATTTAAAACAAGTAGCTTCTGATTGGAAAATTCCAACTAAATGACATTGCTAAAATAGACGAAGTATCATCGATGTTATTGCTAAGCTCCGTTTCTTTTCGATAGATAAAACTCAGATCTATCAAAACATTGTGTTTCCATTGATAAGTAAGTGAGGTCTGGTTCATCAGCAGCTCATTTAAACTCCCCTGGTTTTGAGTGATGTTATAATCACCAGGTCTTGTGTTATAGGATTTCGTGACATCCCGTCCATAGCTAACTGTCCCCTGATCATTGCCATATTCTGCAAACATAATCACAGACTTTAGCTTCCATTTGGGGAAAGGCCGATAATCAAAAGAGAGTAGCCTTTCAGTAAAGTTCGCGCCCAGAGGATGTGCAAGCGGTTGCATATAGTGTGAATAAGAAGTAAATAAGCTTTCATGGCTATAGGTATATGGCCTTACCCGGTTATACTCTGCCTGAAGATTCAAATCATTCACTCCAAAAGCATCGATATATTTTCCCCCAATTTGATAGCCTTGTTTATTGCCCCACCAACCACTGCTAGACAATGCTTCACTCACAATAAGCTCATCAATCACCAATTGTCCATATAATTGAAACCGATGGAAGAAATTATATTTGAAATCAAGACCTATCAATACATTATCTGCACTTCCATCCTGTTGTTCTAATGCGCGGTAAAACATGATTGGATTCAAATATTCCAACTTCAGGTTGTTCGTTCCAAGAGAATCAGGTTGCCCATACACAACAGATTCAAATAGCCCCAACTCAAGATCAGGAATTACTTTCATCCCCAACCTGTGAAAAGTAAAATACTTTCTGGTAAATGAACCCGTACCCAATAACCCAAAACTCTTTCCGCCCCTTACTTCTCCAATCATCTGTGCATAGATATTGACATACTGAATTTTCCAGATCTGAGTATTTAGCTTGAGGTATGGATAATTATTGGCAAAATCTGATAATACCAGCGATCTAATGCCGGCCCCAATGAAATGCTTCCCATAACCAAACTGAGCAGAAATGTGCTTACTAATATTAAAATCAATATAGCCTATGGCACGTAGAAAATCTGTGCCTGCACCATCAGATAATCGTTTCCAAAACCCTTCATAAGGAATTAGCAAAGTTGAGTCAATAACCTGATTCACATAATCAGGATACCTTGCCTGATTCTCTGTCAACAGGCTATAAAAAGATATTTTATGATCGATGGTTCCTCTTAATTCTACTCCTCTGGTATTTACATAAGTAAAATCTTTTGTTCCAGAATCTGATCCCAGACCAAAATAAATAACGGGATTGAAGTGTAGGTCAAGGTCATCATTTTTATAAGAAACAAAATCCGGAGGATGGGTAAAGAAGTATTTGAGAAATGGTTTAGCCACCTGTATTGTGTCGTTGTACTCCCAGGAATCTTTCTTCAAGATTTCAAGGTCGAATTGATCCCCCGGACTGGCTTCAAAGTCCTTTTTGGAGGTAAAGTCTCTTAACTTCTGCCTGGAAAATGGCTTGACTGCTGTGAAGAAATCTTCTTCAGACTGAATTTCCCATCGATCAACCGCTGGATATAACCAGTGATTTAATCGAATGTCCGTGCTCTGCCCAAGGGCACTTAGCGTCCAGATCATAAAAGACAGATGTAATACAAACTTCACGGAAGTAAAATTATTAAATATGTAACTTTTGAATATCGATATAATTGCCATATCTTTGCAGTCCTTTTTAGGATAGAGATATAAAGCACATGAGAAAGGAAATACATCCGGAATACAAAGAAGTAGTTTTTTTAGACACTTCCAGTGAATTTAAATTTATTACTAGGTCAACAATGACCAGCAAAGAAACAATTAAATGGGAAGACGGTAACGAATACCCACTAATTAAAATTGAGGTGAGCTCTGCTTCACACCCTTTCTATACGGGTAAAAAGCTATTTGTTGATACCGCTGGTAGAGTTGAGAAATTCAATAAAAAATATCAAAAGAAATAAACCGGCGCTGCTGGAAACAATATCAAAGAAGTCTTCAGGTATCCTGAGGACTTTTCTATTTTTGTCCAATGAGTATCATTTTCTTTGATCCTAAGGACAGCAGAACTAAACTTCTTCCCCTTACATATACTCGTCCAATAGCTGAAATCAGGATCGGTATATTTAATATCTCCGAAAAATGGTGTCTCAGACTTAAAACTGAACATTTTGGTTACGAGACTGAGACTTATCTTAAAGATTTATTTCCCGGAATCAAAGCTGATATTCAGAATACCTGGATCAATTCTACCATTCTTCCCAACGATGATCTGGTAGCAGCAGTTAAAAGTTTGGGAACGCATGAAGCTTTATTAAAAGATGGGATTTTACTAGCCTTCAAGGGGGAAAACAAAGATGCCATCATTAACAAACGCATTTATGAAGGATCATTTTCGTCTTTAAATTATCCGTGGGACATCTTTCAGCTAAATGGACAGGAAATCACTGAAGATTATAAATTAGTAAAATCGAGAAGAAAAGGAGTTCAGATTAATGATCCGTATACACGTACATATGGTTCCGACATCTTTATTGAAGAGGGTGCAGATATTAAAGCCGCCATTCTTAATGCTGAAAGAGGACCTATCTACATCGGAAAAAATGCGGAAGTTCAGGAAGGCGCAATTATTCGAGGACCATTTAGCCTGGGAGAACATAGCATCATTAGCATGGGAAGCAAAATGCGGGGAGACACCACTGTCGGTCCGCATTCAAAAGTAGGTGGAGAAGTATCTAATAGTGTTATTTTTGGATACACCAACAAAGGCCATGATGGATATCTGGGAAATGCTGTCTTAGGAGAATGGTGTAACCTGGGTGCCGCAACAAATAATAGCAACCTAAAAAACACCTATAACCCTGTTAAAATGTGGGATTATGATACACTACAATTTGAGCAGACTGACTTGCAATTTTGTGGCCTAATCATGGGCGATCATACTAAAGTTGGTATCAATACCATGTTTAATACCGGGACCTCCGTGGGCGTTTCAGCCAATATATTTGGATCAGGATTCCCCAGACAATTGATCCCCTCCTTTGCATGGGGAGGGAATAGGGGTTTTATCACCTATAGTTTTGAAAAAGCATTGAAAATGATAGGTGTTTCCATGAGGCGTAAAAACAAAGAAATGACACCCCAGGTTATCAAAATGCTTGAACATGTCTTTAAAGATTCATCCATCGTTCGTAATTGGGAAAAACAAAACAAATGAGATTCAAAGACATCCCCGGACACCAGGAGATCAAGGGTTACCTGATCTCTGCGCATAAGAATAACCGCATTGCTCATGCACAACTATTTAGCGGCATTCCAGGAACGGCCAATTTTTCTATCGCGCTGGCATTTGCCACCTACATCATGTGCAGAGAAAGATCTGAGGGTGATTCTTGCGGTAAGTGTGAGAATTGCCACAAAATGAATAAGCTCATTCATCCTGATCTACACTTCTTTTTTCCTAAACCCTCCGCCAAGCCAAAAGACTATGACAAGGCTTTCAGCGAATCACTAAAAAAATGGCGTGAACTCATTTCTCAGAATATCTTTCCGGATCTAAATGACTGGATCAATTTTAATGGTTTTGAAAGTAAAAACTTGCTGATTTCTAAAGAAGACAGCAAAAACATCATCAAAACAGTTAGCATGAAATCCTTTGAAGGGGAGTTTAAACTGGTATTTATCTGGTACCCCGAGTTAATGAATCCTGCTGCAGCAAACGCAATCCTAAAAGTACTTGAGGAACCACCAACCAACACAATCTACTTTTTGGTCACTTACGCTTACGAAAGCTTATTGACTACCATCATATCCAGAACACAACTTATTTCTGTTCCCCCTTTCAAACGAGAAGAAATTGAGACCTACCTGATAGCGCATAAGGAGGTGGAGCCTGAAATGGCTAAAAAAGTTAGTCACCTGGCAAATGGCAGCATGAGTAAGGCTTTTCAAGAGCTGGATAACATCGGCGAAATGGCATACCAGCAATTCCAGGAATGGATGAGAAATTGCTTCAAAAGAAACTATTCAGAGCTGGTGAAACAAAGCGAAGGGTTCGCACAAAAGTCTAAGCCTGATCAGCGAAGTCAACTCGCATATAGCATTTCCCTGCTCAGAGAATCATTGATTTCAACTACCTCCTCTGAGAGGATGGAAGGTCATAACGAAGGCGAAGAAAAATTTATTAGAAATTTTGGTTCTGCTAATTCTTTAGAAGTAATGGAGCGAATCAACCAAATGCTTAGTCTTGCCATGAGTAACCTTGAAAGAAATGCGAACCCCAGAATAACATTCATGGATCTTTCTCTTAAATTCTGTAGCTTATTCCATCAGCCATGAATAATAAGATAGTCATTGGAAGAAAAGATAAGGTAGATCTGCCTGATTTTCAGATATACAACATTAACGCTAAGGTAGATACTGGAGCCTATACCTCATCGATTCATTGCACGAAAATTAAACTCATTGATGGTGTACTCCACTTCCAAATACCCGGGCTAATTGAAAAAGAGGTAAAAGATTTTCACACAGAAACCTATTCCATAAAAAATGTAAAAAGCTCAAACGGAAAAACAGAGTCTAGATTTACCATCAAAACGCATATCAAATTGTTTGGGCGTACTTACCAAACTGAGTTTACTTTAACTGACCGAAGTAAAATGAAGTATCCTATATTACTGGGCCGCAAAGTAATCACGAAAAGATTTCTGGTTGATGTCTCGAAAAAAAATCTTTCATATACTTTAAAGAGTCAATGAAAACAGGAACCTTATCCAGAAAAGCAGATTTATATGCTACCTCTCGAATAAAAGAGGCAGCCATAAATAGAGGTCACGAGGTACATATCATTGATCACCTAAAATGTGACATGATTATTGAAAAAAGTCAGTTAGAAAACAAGAAAGACATTGCTGGTAAGATCATCAACTTTGTAGAAAATAATTATCATAAGACGAGAAGTAATAAAAAGAACGCCTGATTGGAAAAGATTAGAATTGGTACAAGAAAAAGTAAACTAGCTGTTTGGCAGGCCGATTATGTAGCCGCATTGTTGGAAGGTGAAGGGTTTTCCACGGAAAAAGTATTAATAGAGACCAAAGGCGACAAGATTCAGGATGTCTCTATTGCCAAAATTGGCAGTAAGGGTGTGTTTACAGAAGAACTGGAATCCATGCTTAGCAATGGAGAAATTGACATCGCCGTTCACAGTGCCAAAGACCTGCAATCTTCTCTTCCGGATGGCTTTGAAATCATCGCCTTCTCAGAACGTGCATACATCGAAGATGTAATAGTAAGCGAAAAAAAAATTGACCTGAATAATCCCTCACTGGTTCTCGGAACTAGTTCCACGAGGAGGATTGCTGCTTTCAAACATTTTTATCCCCAAATCCGAACTGTCGACATGCGTGGTAACCTCCAAACCCGAATAACAAAAATGCAATCGGGCGTTTGTGATGGCCTTGTTCTCGCTCGTGCAGGCGTCCACCGCATGAACTATGATCACCTGATTAAAATAAAACTGCCTATAAAGGAATTTATCCCTCCAGTTGGACAGGGATGTATCGCCATTGAGGCACATCAAAATATCTCTGAAAAGAAAAAGGCTTACATCAGTAAAAAAGTAAACAATATACAAGCAGAGAAACAATTACTTGCTGAACGCGCCTATCTGAAAAGACTCGAAGGAGGCTGTAGCATTCCGGTTTTTGCCAATGCAACACTAAAAAAACAAAATATCCACCTTACGGGTGGCATCCTAAGTCTTGATGGAAAGGTAAGGATCATTAAGGAAGAAGTTGGTAATAGGCCTGATGATGTAGGTCTGGCTTTGGCAGAAAAAGTTTTAAGTGACGGAGGAGATCACGTCCTAAGGGAGATCAAAAATCAAATCTGATGTTTAAATTTATTGAAAATTAGTACATATGAAATTACCTATCTCAATTCTTCTCGGGATGTTGCTGTTGGTTGCTTGTGACGTGGAGAATAAAAATGAAGATGCATTAATTACCATACACACTGCATTTGGAGACATGAAGGCCATCCTTTATGATGAAACGCCACTACACAAAAAGAACTTCATAGATCTGGCTAAAAGTGGTAGATATGACAGCACCATGTGGCACAGGGTGATGGAAGACTTTATGATTCAGGGTGGCGATGTATATACTAAAGAGGAAACAGTAGAACCTGAAGATAAAAAAATACCTGCTGAATTCGTAGAAGGATTCTATCACACAAAAGGCGCTCTGGCTGCTGCAAGGCAACCAGATAATCTAAACCCTAAAAAAATGTCTTCCTCTGTCCAGTTCTACATTGTAGATGGAAAAGTGTTTTCTGAAAAAGAACTGACAACAGACCAGTATAAGCTCAATGAAAATCTAGGCAAATTACTATCAGACGAACGATATGACAGCCTGAGACAAAAATACCTGGACATCAACCAAACGGGAGATCAGGACAGTCTACAACGATTCATTTTTAGTTTAGTTGGTTTAGTAGAAAGTGAATTCGGTGTAGATGTAAGCATAGAAATGGAGAAGGATAGAATTGAAAAATACACGACTATTGGCGGAGCCTATCACCTGGATGGTAATTATACGATTTTTGGAAGGGTCGTGGAAGGACTGGAGGTTATAGATAAAATAGCAGCTGTTGAAACTGGTCGAGCCAACAAACCCGTTGAGGACATCTTCTTAACAATGGAAGTAGAAATGATTCCAAAGGAAGTCATCACAAAGGAATATGGGTATGAATACCCGAAGGATTAGCCAGCTGATATAAAATCACTTTTCAAAAACCAATGCATCTGTTGAGGCTCCCAGTTTATCTAACAATTCTGCGATATCCTTGACCATTTCCCCAGGGCCGCATATATAAAAATGCTGGGTAAAATCTTGAATGTGTTTTTTGAGAAAATCCATGTTAATTCTACCATAATCATGTCCGTCTACATGCTCCTTCGATAGTGTTGAAATAAATCTTTCACCAAGCATATCCTGAAAATCTGCCTCCATAATGACATCTTTTCCTGTCTTATTAGAGAAAAGAAGCCTTTGATTCTTTAACTGACCCTTTGATTCAAGGTGTTTTAAGATAGAGATAAAAGGTGTGACACCAGCACCTCCTGCAATAAACACGCCTGGTCCATTGTATTCAATTGCTCCCCAGGCATCACCTATAAATAGGGAGTCTCCCGAAACCAGGTTATCAACTTCATCTGTCACGCCATTATGGTCATGATAGCATTTAATCGTAAAGGCTAAATGCTTCTCCTCTGGTAAAGAGGTGAAGGTGAATGGTCTTTTCTTTTCCTCCAGTCCCGGTTTGTCGATAGCCACTTCGGTTGCCTGACCCGGGGTGAAAGTGTAGTCTTTTGGTTTTGTAGTCTTGATATGCTTTACATCATGAGTAAGCGAAAGTATTTCCGTGATTTCAACTTTATATGCCATAATATCTTATTGCCTTTAATATGTAAAGGAATATGTAGGAAAATTGTTTGATTATGTTCTGATTGCCCATTATCTTGAATGGTCTAAACACGCTCACCGAAAATTTCAATTTATCAAATAATCATGAATCTTAAACCGACAATAATAATTCCTAATATACTGAGAAAGGTAACGGTATTCATTCTGTTATTATTTGCAATTAAAAGTTTTGGACAGCCATATCCTAACCCCTACCAAATGGTGGAAAATTGGGCTAAACTTCCCAATGGACGGATAATGGGGGCAGTAGGTAAAGTCACCATAGACCCAGATGGAGAACACATTTGGGCGATTATTCGGTGTGACGCTACTGCACCGGATCGATTTGGGAATGAATGTATGGATTCAGATTTAGATCCAATTCTCAAGTTTGATCAGGATGGTAACGTAGTAGAGAGTTTTGGAGCCGGGATGTTTATCTGGCCCCATGGTATCGCCGTAGATTCAGAGGGAAATGTTTGGGTTACGGAAGCAGTCAGTGACAACCGCCTGCCAAGTGGAGACAAGCGAGGTCACCGGGTTATTAAATTTAGTCCTCAGGGAAAAGTACTGATGACCCTGGGAAAATCGGGTATTGCAGGAAATGGAAAATATGAATTCAATTCACCTGCAGATATTGCGATAGCTGACAATGGCAATATCTTTATTGCTGATGGGCATGGGCAAGACGGTAACAACCGCGTAATGAAATTTTCACCTGACGGCACTTTTATCAAATCCTGGGGCAAAACCGGATACGGACCCGGAGAGTTTAAAAGCCTTCACTGTCTGGCCATTGATGCCCGGGGAAGACTTTTTGTTGCAGATCGAGGAAATAATCGACTACAGATATTTGATCAGGAAGGAAACTATATTACTCAATGGACCCAATTTGGGAAACCCAGTGGTATATTCTTTGATGACAATGACATGATTTATGTCTCAGATTCTGAATCTGACAATGTCCAAAATCCAGGGTGGGAAATGGGGATTCGCATTGGAGAAGCAAAGCTCGGCTGGGTACATTATTTCATACATTTGCCAACTGCTGACCCTCGAAATCCTCGGACCAATGGTGCAGAATTTGTAGCGGTAGACAAATATGGAAATATTTTTGGCGGTGAGCCAGGCCCAAGAAAATTACAAAAATATATCAGGGTACGGCCTTGATACTGATACAATCAAAAGCCTCCAATTTGACATATTAGCAAAGAGCTAGAAGTTGGAAATATCAAGTGAGTTCGGAATCTTGCTGCGGTTATAATTCCTGTATTTTGGAAAAACTTATTTCCTCCTAAACAGATTCTTCACCGCTTCCTTAGCCTTTTCCTCCACTTCCTGCTTGGTTTCATCCACTTGTTCTTTTACCTCTTCTTTGGCTTCAGCAACTTTCTCATCAACTACAGCCTTGGCTGAATCTTTAGCAGCTTCTACCTTTTGAGTAACTACTTCTTTTTGCTTGGCTACCTCATCACTTGCCTGGGTCTTTAGCGCTGATTTCAGACTTGCAGAGCCATCTGATCCTGCAGGTTTGGCACTTAGAAGCTTAACCTTTGGATCGTTATAATCACCAGTAATACCTAAAGTCAAATCTAAACTTGAAGAAACCAGGTTATTGGCTCCAATTAGGGATGAAATGGCGCTGTTTAAGGATTCACCCACCTGTCCAGAAGGTACATTCATCATCATCCCATATTGCAAGCTGCCATCCAGGCCTGTACTTCCAGAAACGGTTGCAGATCTGCCTCCAAGCGTGATATCAAAAGGTTGTACATGTAAACGTCCACCTTTAATTTCCGTAGACATGATAATATCTTTGATACTCACCTCTCCATCCTGCTGATTTAGTTTTGTTACACTAGAAACAGCACTTAACACCTTCACTTCCTGAAGTGACGCCTGAGCAATATTTACGAGACCAGCTCCTACCATATCTTCATAAATGGGCATCATATCTTCACCCAGTGTTCCGCCTACTTTAAAATTTGTGGAGAATTTGCCAGCCATCTTTTCAGCAACAGGTGCCAGTTTTTGAATGGTGGTAAAAGATTTGAAAGCCGATGCAATAGACATTTCCTTGATCTGTAAATCGAAATCATAGATAGGCTTATCCAGGCTGGAAGCAGAATTGTATAACCCATCCATCTCGAAATATCCATCCAACATATTAAAGTTTACTTTTTCCAGTCTTACTGCACCATCTCTAACAATTACATTTCCTGCAAAATTCTTCAATATGAAATCATCATATAAAATTTGGTCAATGGTAGATGCTAAAACAAAATCAATATCTTCCGGTATCCGAACAACTTCTAAAGCCGCCGTATCAGTACTACTTGTTTCTTCCCCGGTATCTTCTTCCTCAACCATCCATTCATTTACATCCACCAGGGAAGAGGTGAAATTTAAAGTGCCATATAATTTCGTGCTGTCTCCCAGAATATACTGAAGGTGGTTGGTAATGCTACCATTCATATTTAAATCAGTCTTTCCTGCGTTTCCCTTGAATTTAGTTAGTGCAACTGCTTTAGGGTCGAAAGTCATGCTCGCCTCCGCAATTCCAAAACCTTGCGGCAAATCTGCTGTAGAAGAAAAATAGAAATTGGAGATATTGAGTTCTCCAGAAGCAGGAAGTTTTTCGTAGCGCTCAGCATCCAGATCCGACATTCTTCCAGACGTACTCAGGGTAGCGGTAATTTTCCCCTTTAGGTCCATACCTTGTTCTAATGGAATGATCTTGGTAATCTTTTCCAGATCGAGACCACCATTCATTTTAAAATCCCAGAAGTAGTCTTCAAAGTCTTTGAAAATTAATGAAGCAGTTAATTTTTCACCGTCCAGCGACATAGCAAAATTGTCCATGATAAAACTAGATTCTTTCAAATCGGCAGATGGATAATCAAAAGCAGCAGAAATATTGATCTGCTCCATCGGAATTGGATAATCAGCATAAGCAATTTTACCATTTTCCACAGAAAAATTGGCCTTCACCTTAGGCATAGATTTTTCATTATAGGTTCCAGTCACATATCCATCAAACCCTACATTACCAGATGCGGCAATGCCATCCAGATATTCCAAATAAACTCCAGGTATCAGCGAAATTATACTCCTAAGGTCTATCTCCTGACCACTGTACTGGATATCCATATCAATATTTTCATCAGGCATGCTGATAAAACCATCGAAGCCAAAACCAAAATCATTTAAGGCCAGCTTATTCTCTTTAAATGTAAATTTCATGTTAGCAAGATCCATGGCCATGGTAATATCTGCTGAAAAGTTTTTATTGGAAACATACTCATCACCATCATAGCCCAGATAAAATTGATCAATATTGGTAGTTGTCACCATATCAAACACATCCTCACGAAAATCTCCAGACCCTTCATGAGTAAACCCAACAAGAATTGTGTAAAAAGGAATGGTCAGATCATCATAAAGGATGTTTGCCTCATTGATAATCCACTTTTGAATGCGTATATCTAATGGTTTTCCAGGTTCTGAATGCTCTTCAGTTGCAGGCGATTCATCCGTTTCCTTTACGATGTCATAATTTGCTGAACCATCCTCCAAAACAAAAACCTTGATGTCTGGTCTATCCAACAGAACACTGATTATGTTAATTTGATCCCCCGAAATAACTGACATGATATCCAGAGTGATCTCAAAATTAGCAACATCTAATAAGGTGTCTCCTTCGAACTGATCAATTCCTGCAATCCCAAAGTCACCAACAGAGGCTGTAATGTTTGGGAAGTGCTTGAATACAGAAACACCAAATGCATCCGTATCATAATATACATTGGCATTCAGACTGCCGTTGATTTCTTTATCAATAGCAGCTCTGATATCATCTTTAAATATGATTGGCAAAAGAATAGCTGCCAGCAGGATGACTAATACAAGTGATCCAAAAACGATAAATACCTTTTTCATGATTGACTATTTAACCTTATTGAATACCAAATTACAACATAAGATTGACTTGTTCCAAATAAAGGATATACATAGATTGAGTTTAGCGGGGAGCAACTTATTTAGTTAATGAAACAAAGATATCCTCTAGTTGAAGCCTAATTTTATTCTTAGAAGCTTCTACAACTTTATAGGACAACCCGGGGGTATTCGAGTTATTATACAACATCAAACTGTCATTACTTATTTCCCAGACCAGGGTATGGCCGATCGTATCCTCAGAAAAGATACATCCCTCATAACCAAATCCAACGATGGTGATACTATCCTCCTTAAAAGTGAATGTCCCCCGCATGCTAAAGTCTAATTGTCCTGATAATTCAGGATATCCAGAAGGGTCTGTCTCCCACCTGGCATCCCATTTCCCTACCCACTTATTTTCCTGACTTTCCTTTTCAGAACCGCAGGCAAAAAAGAAAATGATAAAAAAGATGAATAAGTATTTCATTTAGATAACCCCTGTTTGATTCAAAAATAACCAGATTAAAAATACTTCAACAGAAGATCTAACACATGGTTCTTCCCTAAAAGTTATGGACTACGCTTTTCTTAATTCAAAAACCTGCTCAAAACCCATATTCATGATATTGTTAACAATTTGGTAACATTGATCTCATTGCATAACTTTAAGATAACATTAAAGGGCTGATACCATAACAGTTAAAGAAGAATACCCATTTGAAAATTTTATCAATCATATTGATTTCTATTTCACTGACTCCCATGTTATCAGCGCAGATTGCCTACCATTCAGACTTTGAAGAAGCTGCCTTTTCATCAAAAGATCCTTTAAAAATTATTGTTGCAAGCCAAGCAGAAATAGATCAGACAAAATTTAATAAGATTCAGCTTGATTTGGATGCTCTTTTACTAAAACTCAAAAATAAACAAGAAAAATACCGAGATCAGGAAGCATTTTTAGCCTGGGCATTTTACTATGTGCATCGAAAAAATCTGGGATGGTACGATCAATATGTATCATTTGGAGACCTCTTCATTAACAAAAAATATGATTGCTTAACGGGTACAACATTGTATTCATATCTACTTGATAAACTTGGTTTTCCGTTTACCATCCATGAATTAGACTATCATATTTTTATTGTAGTCCATCTGGACGAAAAGAAAATCCTTTTGGAGGCCACTGATCCACTCGATGGTTTTATTGTCGACAATGATTTAATTCAGCAGCGTATCGAGCAGTTTATTTCAGAGGGAAATAGAAGTCTAAGCGTCAAGGGAGTAGGAGAGATTCAACAAGAAATGCAGGGCACACTTTCAGTAAACCAAACGGTAGATCTTAAAAAACTGGCAGGATTACAGTACTTTAATCTGGCTGTAAAAGCTTACAATGAAAAAGATTTAAGTAGTGCCACTTCTCACATCTTAAAAGCAGAAAAACTCTATCCTTGTGAGCGGATCTATGAAGTTAAAAAAATGCTACTTGCTTTATAGATCTGTAATCTTAAACTCAACTCTTCTGTTCAATTGCATATTCTCAGGCGTGTCATTCGGCGCCTTAGGCTGCGTTTCTCCATAACCTTTTGCTACTATGCGATCTTTACTCACACCATTGGAGATAAAGTAGCTATATACTGACTGAGCTCTTCTTTCAGAAAGCCTTTGATTATATGCGTCGTCTCCTGTCGAATCCGTATGGCCAGAAATTTCAATCTTATTAATAGTCTTATCGACTAACAATGCTAAAATTCGCTTAAGCTCCGAGTACGAAGAAGTTTTAAGAACAGCTTTGTCAAAATCAAAGAATATATTATTAAGAACAATTGATGCTCCACTCTCAATCTTGGTTAGGGTCAGTGAGGAAGCAATGGTATCAGAAGATGAGATATCATTGAAATCAAAATTTTTGCGTTCAGATAGGTAACCCTCCTGCTCCACTGAAACTCCGTAACGAGAACCTCCCCTCACAACAAATTTATATTTTCCTTCCTGATCCGTATTCATATTAGCGATCGGCAAACCATCTGGAAGTCTTTCCAGGTTAACTTTTGCATTTGCAACAGGACCCTCTGGGTTTGTCACCTGACCTGTAAGCATAACCAAAAAATCACTAGGTACTTTTGCTTTCAGGTGTTCCAAGGATGCCAGATAAGGGCTATCATCCGTTAAAAAGAGCTCATCAGCTTTAAACCTAAAAATATCAGTATCATCATCTACAGTACCCCGAGAAAAATAGATATTCGTTCCAGAGGATGGAATACTAAAGTACTGATCGTCGCTAGATGAATTAAGGCCTGATCCAAGATTCTCAGGAACAGACCACTTAGTCCAGGTATCATCCAATCTTAGCGAAACAAAAATATCAGAACCTCCATATCCACTAATTCCGTTCGTTGAGAAGTACAGGGTCTTTCCATCAATGCCTAGAAAGGGTGCCATATCTTCGCCCGCAGTATTAATCTCATCTCCCAAATTCTTAGGCTCACTCCAGACGTCATTTTCTTTAAATGAAACATAAAGATCTCTACCACCATAGCTATCATCACGCTCCGCAGAGATGATCAGTGCCTCACCGGTAGGATCCATAAAAAAATCTGTCTTAGGAGAGTAGTTATATTCATTGGTTACTTCTAAAGAAACAGGGTCTGAAAAAGTTCCGTCTGCCGATCTGGTAGCCATGGACACACCATTATACATTCTACCCCTTTTGCCATACCTGTTCCCTAAAACCAATACTTCTTCTCCTCCTATATTAGTAATTGAACTAATAAAATTTGGACCTTCAGTATTTAACGGAGGACCCATGTTTATTGCAGGTTTCCACTCACCTGTTTCAGGGTCCATTTCGGACATCCAGATGTCTTCACTGTCATTGACTCCGCCCATATTTTCCGGGTGGTACTTCCTACTAAAGTATAGTCGTTTACCATCCGGTGAAATCAATGGACTATGTTCAATATATGAACTATTCACATTGGCACCCAATTTCTCGGTTTGAAGGTCATTGTTCACATTTGCAGCGAGGTCTATCAAAACATTTATAGGAATATTGCTAACCGATATTCCAATCGCATCAATACTATTATAACCAGGAACCACCTCTCCCTCAATAATCACTTTGATAGCATATATTTCATAAACTGTTTCATCAAAAAACAAGTTTAACAATCTACTCTCCAGGGGAATAGACCTCGGAGTCAATTCGAATAATTCATATTCATTATAATCTTTGTCGTAAGCCAGAATTTGTTTTACTGCACCAGGGTTCTCGGATTCTGCAACAGCAACCTGCTTGGCCTTTATCGGCCTGTCGAAGGATACCATAACAAAATCTTCCTTGTCATCTTTCTTAGGTCTCCAGGCATTTGGGTTTCCTCCGCCAGCAGGCAACACATTTGGTTTATGCAATGCCTGAATTGCAGAGTATTCAAGCGCAGAATATTCAGAGGACACGTCTACCACTTTTGACCCCCAGATAACAGTTTCCTGAGCCTGAAGAAATCCAACTAAGCCAAACACAGCGATATATAATAAAAAATTCTTTTTCATGACGGTTGATTAGTTTCTTACGACTCGTACCTCTACCCTTCTGTTTCTGGCTTTGGCTTCATCTGTTCGGTCAGTAGTCAATGGGACGGTCCCTCCAAATGCTTTTGTCAATACCCTGTTCTTTTTAACACCCCTATCCTTAAGATATGCTTTTACTGCTTCGACCCTTGCTTCCGATAATTCCAAATTTGCATTTGCATTGCCCTCAAAATCTGTATGGCCCTCCAATTGTATAATTATATTTGGACGGTCATTCAACCATACAACTAATTGGTCTAGCTCCTGAAACGAGCCACTACTTATTTGATCACTTCCCCTTGAAAATATCAGGTTTTCTAAAGTGATAAGCTGAAGCTCACCGTCTGGCTTCATTGTAAAGTTTACTACTTTCTCCTCATCCTCATCCGGATCGTCAATTTCTATCTGTGTATTGATCGTTTCATAACCGGTTGCTTTAACAGTAAAATTATAGGTAATGCCTCTGATCAAATAAAACTCATACTTACCATCTTCTTTAGACTTTGTAAGTCCCATGTCGTCATAATATGGCAATTTTTCATATGAAATCGTTGCTGCAATGGCACTGGAATCCTTCCCACTGACGACTCCTCCGTTTAGCTTCACATAAGAAGAACTTACATTCTGGCTGAATGATGCAAAGGGCAAAATGACAGCAATTAATACAAATAAGGCTCTAGACATTAAAAAGCAAAGTGATTAAACACCAAATTAACTTAATTCCAAGTAAAATCTGAAATAATAGACTGATTAAAGACCTGTTTCAAAGGTATATGATTCTAATTAACGGGAATTTGCGCTAAAAGTCGTTTATCGTCGGGAACATGGACTTTTTCTAATCGATCAACAACCACGTTTTTAGTGTGAAGGAAATCAAGTCGTTTGTCGGGGTCAATTGGCTCTGAAGGAGGTAGATCTACTTTTAAGGCATCAACTTGTCGTCCATTCTTCCAAAACCTGAAGCAGACATGAGGCCCATTGGCAAGACCCGTCTGACCCACATATCCAATTGTTTGACCTTGCTTTACAGCTACTCCTGGACGCATGCCTTTCGCAATCCTGGACATATGTAGATATTGTGTGGTATAATTACTGTTATGCTTAACTTTTACATAGTTACCATTCCCACCATTATATCGTGC
Source organism: Marinoscillum sp. (assembly GCA_043554545.1). Lineage (GTDB taxonomy): Bacteria > Bacteroidota > Bacteroidia > Cytophagales > Cyclobacteriaceae > UBA7330. Next base: position 4,353,124 of record CP121337.1, read on the forward strand.
TTCCAGGATAATTCCATCGCCTACTGAACGTATTGGAGTACCTGTTGGTGCCGCATAATCGGTACCCAGGTGAGCCCGATAACTTTTTAATACCGGATGATATCTCCTGGGGTTATAACGGGAGGTAATTCGATAATAATTGAGTGGCGATCTGAGGAAAGTCTTTCTTAAACTATTTCCCTGCTCGTCAAAATAATCAGCCTCGCCTCCCTGATCATACTTCACCGCATAATATTCCTTACCAAAATGATTGAAATAGGCACCTTTGATCTTTCCTACACCAACAATCTCATCTCCAACTCTTTGTTCCTCGTAAATAATTTTGAATTGATCCCCCTTCTGTATTCTGAAAAAATCGACCTGCCAGGCAAAAATATCAACCAATCGCCCAACAAGAAGTTGTGATGCATTGAGTTCCAGTATTGACTCATATACAGAGGTGGTAATAGTGGCCGCTAATGTTCTCTCCTCAACAGTAATTGGCTTTTGATGGGCATATACGGAAATAGAATCGGCAAGATTAAAAACGACATATTGGGAAGGGTCAGGCTCAAATATAAACTGCCGGGCTGTTTTCATGCTGTCCTTCTCATGAATGATGGTGTATGGGAATCCCGCTTTAAGTTTCCTTACATCATAGACTCCTTTGCTGGCATGTGCCAGTTGATAGATCTTTTCGTGTGGAATATTGTAACCCGAAAGGATCTCAGCCAGACTCTGGCTCCATTTCATTTTGGCCTGAAATATTTCAAATGAGTCTACCGGAATACCAAACAATAGGGTAGGCTCAGCCACAACTTGAATGGTATCTTTGGGTTCTAAAACGACATGTTTCGCCTTTTGCTCTTTACAGGACACAAAAGAGATTAACATTATCAAGATAATCGGTAGGAAATATGTAGCCTTTTGGAACATCTATTAATTGTTTTTAGTCAATGTTTCAGTGGTTGTTATATTCTTCAAGGCTTTTATCTAAAAACTTTGCAAAGTTATCAATATTTAAGTCATATGCTGTGGGTTCCATTAATAGTTTTTCATCCGGGCTCAGCACTACATAAAAAGGTTGTGCATTGTTATTAAACCTGGTAATCTGAAAATCAGCATTTTGCTTGCCTATACTTTTCTTGGTTTTGCCGTCATACGATGATTCATACCATTCGGATTCCGGTAGTTCTGTCTTATCATCTACATATAAAGCTACCAACACAAAATTTTCTCTTAGTCTCCTGAGAATTTCGGGGTCTGACCAAACTCTTTGTTCCATTTCCCGACAATTGACACATCCATGTCCTGTGAAATCAATAAAGATGGGTTTATCCAGCTTTTTAGCACAGTTTATCGCCTGATCATAGTCGAAGTATCCTTCTAATCCATGGGGCCACTCCAACAGATTGGCATATTTGGGGGCTTCACAAATGGCCTGTTCTTCTGAGGCAACATTGGATGTGCGGTTTTCTCTCAGTAGACCTATCAGGTTAAAGTCATGTGTCGATATCGGAGGTAGATAGCCTGCCAAAGCGTTTAGCGGTGCTCCAAACATGCCTGGGATTAGGTAGGTAACGAATGTTAAAGTAATAATCGCAAAAATTAATCTTGGAACCGATGTCTTATTGCCTTCATCATCTCCGGGCAATTTTATCTTTCCAAGCAGGTAGAGACCCATCATCGTGAAAATGACTATCCATATGGCAAGGTAAATCTCCCTGTCCAACAGGTTCCAGTGATAAGCCTGATCGGCAATACTCAAAAATTTGAAGGCCAGTGCGAGCTCAATAAAGCCCAATACTACTTTGACAGAATTAAGCCAGCCACCGGACTTGGGTAATTTCTCAAGTGCTCCCGGAAACAGTGCAAACAGGGTAAATGGTATGGCAAATGCTGCAGAAAAAGCGAACATACCAAGCACCGGCTTCAGAGACAATTGTCCTGCAGACTCCACCAATATGCTTCCTACAATGGGCCCGGTACAGGAAAAAGAGACCAAAACCAGGGTTAAAGCCATAAAGAATACTCCTACCAGTCCTCCCTTATCTCCCATCTTGTCTGCACGGTTAACCCATTGATGTGGTAGGTTAATTTCAAACAAACCAAAAAATGATAATGCAAACAGCACAAAAACCACAAAGAAGAGCACATTAGGAATCCAGCCTGTTGCCAGATCATTGGCTACCTCAGGACCCATAAAAGGAGCAATGATAAATCCGACAAAGCTGTATATGAAAATGATTGAAAAGCCGTAAAACAGACTCTTCTTCAGTCTACCTTTTTTATCCTTATTCCGTCCGGTAAAAAAAGTGACGGTCATGGGGATCATAGGAAATACGCAAGGTGTAAAAAGGGCTGCAAGGCCAGCGAGAAATGCTACAAGCATAAAAGACCCAAGTGCATACGGATCTGTGGAGCCACGCTGTTGCAATAAACCGTGAGTTTCCTCTACATCAGGAGTTGCCACTACCTCCAATTCTTGCGCAGCTGACAACTCGAAAGCCTCATCAAACGGAATACATTTTCCATCTATGTCTGAGCATACCTGATAGGTATAATAACCACTAATCAGGTAGTCCGGCTGAAGAATCCTGATGTTTTGAATGAATTTTCCTGTCCCTTTAAAATACGTGTAATCTCCTTCCCATAAGGAATCATACTTTTGGCTAGGGTTCACAGGTATGATGTCCCCAATCAATTCATAGGAATCATCAGCAACAAAATCAAACTCCGTAACCATTGGACCAAGATCTGGATCAAAGTCAGAGGAATAGAGATACCATTTCTTATCGATTTTGATATCAAAATGGATTTGTGCAGAATCCCCGGTTTTAAGACCCTCAGGCTGAATAGAAATCTCCCATTTAGCCGGCTCTAGGACCTGCGAAAAAACTGAAAATATTTGCAGGAAACCAATTAAAAAAAGTAAATTTCTCCGTCCGATCATTTTTGAGCGCTTTCGCTAAAGAACTGATAAAAATAGGTAATCGTTTCAATCCCCTTATAAAAGTTGAAAAGCCCGAAATGTTCATTAGGAGAATGAATAGCGTCATCATCCAATCCAAAACCCATAAGGATCGGGTCAACCCCCAATTCTTTTTGGAATAATGCTACAATGGGAATACTGCCTCCCTCATAGGTCGGGATGGGTTTTTTGCCAAATGCCTTTTCAAACGCCTTACTGGTAGCCTGATAACCTAGAGAAGTTGTAGACACGACAGCTGCCTCTCCGCCATGCAATGCAGTCACATTGACCTTAACAGCATCCGGCGCAATAGATTTAAAATGTTTTTCGAAAAGACTAGTAATCTCATCACTCTCCTGATTAGGAACCAATCTCATAGATATTTTTGCGTGAGCTTTTGACGGTAGTACCGTCTTGGCTCCTTCACCAATGTATCCTCCCCAAATCCCATTTACGTCCAGTGTTGGACGGATGCCCATTCGTTCTCTGGTCGTAAATCCCGATTCTCCCCAAACAGCATCAATCTTTAAGTTTTTCTTAAAATCTTCCTCCTTGAACGGCGCTTTAGCCATCTCGTCTCTCTCCGACTGCTCAAAAGTCTTTACTTTGTCGTAAAACCCGGGAATGGTAATTCTGCCTTTTTCATCATGTAGAGAAGCAATCATCTTGCTCAGTACATTTACCGGATTGGCTACTGCACCACCAAATGTCCCGCTGTGCAGGTCTATGTTAGGTCCAACCACCTCTACCTCCACATAACTTAACCCTCTGAGGCCAACGGTGATCGATGGGTCCTCATTGCTGATGATCGCTGTGTCAGAGATCAATATTACATCTGCCGCTAACAATTTCTTGTTATCCTGTACAAATTTCTCCAGGCCATCAGATCCAACCTCTTCTTCTCCCTCAATCATGAACTTTACATTGCAATTAAGTTCATCTGTCTTTACCAGTGATTCAAATGCTTTGATGTGCATATACATCTGTCCTTTGTCATCACTGGATCCCCGTGCATAAATGATCTCATCCTTTATCACTGGATCAAATGGAGGACTATCCCACAACTCATCCGGATCAGGCGGCTGAACATCATAGTGACCGTAAATAAGTACTGTTGGTAGACCCGAGTCTAAAATCTTTTCTCCATAGACAATAGGGTGACCTCCTGTCTCATAAACCTTCGTGGTATCAGCTCCAGCTTCTTTAATTTTTGTTTCTACAAAAAGTGCCGCTTTCCTTACATCATCCTTGTGCTTAGAGTCCGCAGATACAGAAGGGATTTTTAAAAGTGCGATAAGCTCTTCCAAGAAACGTTGTTTGTTTTTTTCCAGATACTCTGTTGAAATCATGCAATCAATTGTAAGTGTAAATTCCTAAAATCCGAAGCCATCATCTTTCTTCTCGATGGTCTCCTCCTTTTCTTCCTGATCAAAGCTTACGTCTCCAGGTACTTTCAGGTTGTATGGAGTAGTAATGTTGTAATATTTTTCTCTAAAGTCATTAACAAACTTGAGCGTTTCACTGACATCTCCCTCAATAAGCACCATCTCTCCTGGCTTGGCTTCGCCGTAATTAGATTTTGAGCTGACACTTCTATTAAACCGGTCATTAGAGGAATATAATAACAAGGTACCCGCCTGGTAGCTCAAGAAATACCAGGTGCCAGGAGCCGCTTGAATAAACAAATTAAATATATCATTATTGGCTACATCTTTCTTGAATTCCATAAACCCGTCAAACTTTGAGTTTACATCTGTCTTCATCACATTTGATATCCCGATTTTTGTGGTGTTATACCACGCTGCATGCTCTTCTGACCATTTCAGCTTCACTCCGGAAATGACCAAAGGCTTTAGGAGTTCCTCAGATAAATCATAATAGGGTACATAGTCTTTCAGGCTTTCCGTTTCATATTTTTTTGCTGCAGCATCATTGGTCATATTGGCCAGTTTGTACAACATCTCGAGGGAAATATCATTTGCTGGTGAAAAACCAAGTCTTGTAGCCAAATCAACTATATCATTGGCCATAATAGTCAGATGACTCTCAATACCTGGAGCTGATATGGTCATAAATGCATCGGCCTGATAGCTATTGTCATCAGCATTGCCCACCCCGAGCACGGTAGCATTGACAGAAACATCCTTAGTTAGCGTATTAAAGAAGTTGACTTTCCCTTCAAAGATCACATCTTTTGTCTCATCATTATAAGTTAGCGTGTAACCCTGATAGCTATCACCCTGACTCTTGGCCGGACTTTCTATTTTAAAATAATTGTGTGCAGTATCATAACCCAATAATCCCTTCGGGTAAAAGAAGTCTTCATCTGATGGCGCTTTTCGTTCTTCGATAAATGTCGTATATAACCTGCCCCGTAGATCAAAGTGTAACCCCGCTATCAATGGTGTTTTATCATCAAACAGGGCCTTTTCGAAGTCAATCTTAATGGCTGTTTCTTCGTCTGTCCTTTTATACTCTATCCATTTATCATAGCCCGGGCGATCCAGGGCGATCTTTACTGCTCCCTCTAGTTCCAGCGCTTGCTTATAAGCAAACATTTTTACAGAACCTTTATAAAAAAATCCTGGTGCAATAATCAGGTTTTGATCCTGATCTACCTGGCCCTGAGAAACAGTCATCAGACGTTTCTCTTTTTCACCAATTCTTACCTCCTCCAAATTAAACTGATCAAAAACGATGTCAAAAGTATCCCCCAGTGCCGCTAACTCGTAAATGGCATTTCCTTCAAATTTGTTCCTGGACAAAATCTTGATGTTTCCATCTTTTAATCGGTGATAACCATTGAGTGTATCTATGATAACCCTTGCATTGTTAAATGGCTGTAACTCTGCATATTCAAGAATGGTTGTTTGGTTGTTTTCAGGAATAATTTTAGCATCTGCAACGGTGATGTAAGGAATTCCTTTTATCTGAAGCTCATAAGTATTGATGTCATAGATCGCTTCAGTTCCAAAAAAAGCCAGGCTATCCAATTCCTCTCTGGTGGTATAAAAATAGGAGTCTTCTAAAGGAATATTATCAGGTTTTGTCATCGTTACAACGGAATCTTCAAGGTCCCATACGGCATTGGTGATTGAAGTTTTCATTTGAGCGTAGGGAAAAGAGACGGCGGCGGCTCCGCTTACTTCCGGACGGATGGTCGCCTTATTCTTTATCAGGTCAAAATCTAGCCTTACGTCGTCACCAAGCATTGCGGGATTGGTTGCGCTTTTAGAAAAAACCTCAAAATGGGCGTTACGGGCCGCATAGGAATTCTCTTTAAATGAAAGCGAGTTGGAATTGGACCTTGAGCCTCTGGTCTCCAGCTGCCCAGATCCAAATACGCCCTTTGAAGTAACGTTTACCTCTCCATCCAAAGTGGCGGTATTATTATAGAGCTTAAATGGTTCCCCGACATTTTCCAGATACATGCTATCTTTTCGCGGCAACCAATACATATTAAATGGGCCCAGTGCTACATCAGGATAACTGGCTCCATTGACCATCCCCGGTTCTATCTGCCCCCCAGTGCCATAGGAGATTACCGAATCAGGATAATAAATAAAATCATCTGAATAAATCTTTGTAGTGATAAAGTCAATTTCTCCTCCTCCTCGTAAACCTTTGTTAGAGAGCGTAATCTTTTCATAGGTTTTTGCAGGCATCCCATAGAGATTGTATCCCTCCTGAGGGATCTGATGTTCAAATCCCAGTGATTGATCGGGCATGATGCTAAGTGTCTCATCAAATTCGGGAAATATTCCACCAGAATTAAATTTTCCTACGAATGAAATTGCACCTCCCTCTCTTGTTTCCGTACTATCCATCTCAAAGGGTGGAACAATAAACCTTACCGATTTGTCATAGGCTCCGTTAAGTACTTCCGGGCCATCAAAATAAACCACTGATTCCCCATCCGTAGATAAGTACGGATAAGAAAAATTTTCATCATTACCTGACTTGTTTTCTGGCTTGTCGATATATAAAGTTCCTGAAGTTTCATTCAGATGGTTACTCAAAGAACTTTTTTCAGGACCTCCCTCAGCCTTCAAGGAATCGGGAACAGGAATATCTATTCTGATGGAGTCTATGTTAGGCATTTGGATTAAAAACTCATCGTAAACAAAATTGAAATCTTTCCCTTTATACTGAAAGTCCCCAGCAGCAATCATCCCTCCAAAACGGAGATCTTTTCCTTTTAAGATGGTCACCTGATTGCTATCCGGCTCGGCTCTCACTTTAAAATCAGAAGTCATGTAAAACTTCTTAACACCCCTGACAAGTATCTCCCCATTCTTGATGTTCCAGGTCATGTTTGCATAGTCCGGTTCCAGAGAAGGAATTTTCAGGTTGTCATAATCTGCTTTTTTTCCGGAAGATTCATAATAGTGAAATGCCCGATCATTGAGTTTCACCTGCCCTCCATCGGCATTGTATTCAGCAAAACCATACTGTTTCAATAACCTCATCGCTCCTTTTACCTGGTTGAGTTCTATGTCATATTCGTTTACCAGTTCTTCCTGGCTAAACTCCCTGATTCCATACTTTTTGGCATAGTGTACACTGGTCAATACCGGATGAAATCGATATAAGCCATTTAACTGATTCAACCTTTGTTGATTGAAGTACTTATCTGATTCTGCTGTAGCGACTATCAAGTCTTTGCCATTTAGGATGGACAAATCGATGGTGTCTGTTTTCATGTCCCATTTCAATAGGTCTACATTTAAGTTCATATCAAAAAATGTAGATTGGTAAGGAGTTACGTTAAAATCTTTGGTCCTGTAAAGGACTAGTTTCTCAGTCTGCTGATCATATTTCATGTTAACTGAAGGGTGGTAAAGCGAATCTGATCCATGTAAAATGGAAAGTTTACCTGATTCACAGGTGACCGTAGAATCCTCAAAAACAAATTCGACTGATCTAATAGAGACTGTATTTCCTTTGCCATCTAAGATTTGTAGTAAAGACGGCTCCCTGGAAACAGAAGTACCATAAAGGCGATCTCCACTCAACTTTATTCCTCCGGTATACTTTAGTTTTCCCCCGGGAAAATTTAGCTTAACATCTGATTTATTGGAAGTAAAGGTGGGTTGAGGACTCAAGGTTCTCGAATCTCGTGGTATACTTGAAAATGTGAATACGCCTGCTACGGGACCATCCAGGCTAGGCATCGTAATACTTGCATTGGGTGTCCAAAAATCTGATCGATCTGCCTTGATCTGGAACTCCTGTAAAGAGACTACCGCTCCTGCAAATTGTTTGTTCTGTCTCGGCCAATTAATCACCGCTTTTGTTCCGGCAAAAATTCTGCTCTTAAGCAGAAAATAACCAGATACCTCTTTGATCAATAAAGAATCATAAGGAGTAGCAATCACCATTCCATTGTTCAGCAAATCTATGACGGGACCTTCTACTTTAGGATGATTGTATCTCATCTGTTTTTCCGTCAGGTAATTATGTTTGGCACCCACAATCACCGTTCTCTGTGGCTTGGGATCTTCCATAATTGCTGCTGGGGCATCCGCTTCTGTTGTTCCCCAACTATCTGTTGATCCCCAGTCATCATCTTTCCCCCAATCAGTATCGTTACCCCAATTATCTGCCGACCCTAAGGTCCTGCCAGAAGCCCAATCATTCGAATCTCCCCAGGCATCAGTTGATGCTTCCACATCGGCGTTGTTTTCATCCTGGATTTCATCTGCAGGAGGGGGGAAATATGGTTCATCTGACTCCTCTTCTTCTGCCTCCTCTGTGGAGGTGGCATCAATCACATCAAATTTGTAAGTTCCATTGTCTACTGTAATCCGGACCCTATTGGAGTAGGCTAAAATTTTTCTGGCCATAAACATGTTGAGTCCTAATAGGAAATTTGTGTACTCTTCCTGATTCATGGTCTTTACCATTTGATCATTCATGTCTAAAAGATTCGTCAGGGAAGCCTTGTCTAAGTGTGCCTGAGAATTGGCGTATGCCAGATAACTAAAGAAATACCAAAAATGGGGATGTGCGTAATATCCCTTCTTCTCCATCTGAATGGCAATAGAAACAATTTTGTCACGATGCGAATTGGTAAAATTTGATTTCCAGGCCTCATTGAAATCGTAAGCCGCCTTATTGGCTGCCTCCGTTCCCACACTTCTTATCGTAGACATGGCCTGATTAAAGAACAGGGTATCGTTCTCAGAAAAATACTGTGCTTTTCCTGTGATTGCGAATAACAATACAAATCCTAAACTTAGGAAATACCTTAACACCCGTTTCATTCAGACTAAAATTAATTCATATTGATTAAGATCTGCCTTTTTTCATGACCAATATGGCCCATTTATCCTTTGAGCGCTGTTCAACCAGTGTCAGTCCTTCACCTTTTGCCTGATTTACAAGCACCTCGACATCCGTCTGGTAAAATCCACTCATAAGTAAGAATCCTCCTGCTTTAAGTCGAATCACATAATCATGTAATTGTTCAAGGAGTATATTCCTGTTGATATTGGCCAAAACAATGTCATATATGCATGATTTTGAAACCTCCTTGATATCGCATTTCATCAATTCAATGTTTTCACATTGATTTAACGTAAAATTCTCGCTACTATTTTCAATACACCATTCATCAATGTCAATAGCTAAAATATTTACTGCTCCCAATTGATGAGCCAATATAGAAAGCACACCCGTTCCACAGCCTACATCCAAGACACTTTTGCCTTTGTGATCAATATCCAGCTGTGCCTCTAATACTTGTGATGTTGTGGCATGATGACCTGTCCCGAAAGACATTTTTGGATTGACTAGAAGCTGGTGAGGAAACTCCGCTGGTGCCGGGTGAAAGCTTGCGCCAATAAAAATTTTATCAGCAATTTTTACCGGATCATAATTTTTCTCCCACTCTTCATTCCAGTTGACCTGAGGAACAATATTAAATGAGAAATCAACAGCATACCTACTCAATAATGCTTTTGCCTCTCCTTCGTTCCAGGTTGCTTCTTCACAAGCTGCAATCAGTCCTCCCTCCACTTCTTCAAAGGACTCAAAGTGGATCTCAGACAACTCAGCAATCAATATTTCGCCAAGCGCCGGACCGCAATTAACCTTTAACTCGACGAAATTCAAATCAAAAAGATTTAGCTATTTCAGTAAAGTCTCTGGACTTGAGGCTTGCACCTCCAACGAGTCCACCATCCACATCAGGACAAGCAAAAAGCTCTTTGGCATTGTCTGGTTTTACACTTCCTCCGTATAAGATAGAAATAGCATCGGCTGTCGCCTGACTATATTGATCTGCCAACAATTTCCTAATGAACGCATGTATTTCCTGGGCCTGCTCGGCAGAAGCTGTTACCCCCGTTCCGATTGCCCAAACAGGCTCATAAGCAATTACTACTTTTTTGATGTCTTCTTCAGAAAGCCCAAAGAGTGCACCTTCGATCTGCTTTTTATTCAAATCAAAGTGTTTTTCTTCTTCCCGAACCTCTAATTTTTCACCACAACAAAATATTGGTGTCATGCCAAAGTCGAGTACTTTCCTGACTTTTTTAGCCAATAAAGCCTCATCCTCACCAAAATATTCTCTTCTTTCACTATGTCCTACAACAACGTGTGAAACCCCACATGACTGTAGCATTTCGGCTGAAATCTCTCCTGTAAATGCTCCACTATCTTCCTGGTGGACATTTTGTGCACCAATAAATATATTTTTTGCAGGTCCTATCAGTTTCTTCACCCCTGTGATGTGAAAGTATGGAGGTATCAAAATGACCTGAACCTCGGAATTAACTTCACTATTGACCATGTTGATAACCTCGGATGCCAGTTGCTGACCAGCCACTAGGTTAGTATTCATTTTCCAGTTTCCTGCTGCAATCTTTTTTCTCATGTCTTGATTTTTTCTTTTAAATAGTTTGCTGTGTGATTATCTGCTAATTTAATCATATCCTCAGGTAAGCCACTAAATGTGACATTCCCTCCTTTTAACCCTCCTTCCGGTCCCAGGTCAATGATCCAATCGGCATTTTTAATAATTTCCATGTTATGTTCAATAATAAGCACCGAATTCCCTTCATTTACTAAAGCGTTAATCGCATCAAGTAACTTTCGGATGTCATGAAAATGTAATCCGGTGGTCGGTTCATCAAAAATAAATAACACATGATCAGTAGAATGACTTTTTCCTTTGCCTAAGAAAGAAGCCAGTTTTACCCTTTGCGCTTCACCCCCTGATAAAGAATTTGACGATTGTCCGAGCTTCACATATCCTAACCCTACATCGTAAAGTGGTTGCAACTTCCTGGTAATTGCTGTTTTCCCCTCAAAAAATGATAGTGCTTCCTCAACAGTAAGATCAAGAACCTCAGAAATATCCTTGTCCTGATAGTTTACTTCCAATACTTCCTTCTTGAACCTCTTCCCCTTACAGTTTTCACATTCCAGGTGGAGGTCTGCCATAAACTGCATCTCAATTTTAACTGTTCCTTCTCCCTCGCATACTTCACACCTGCCTCCATCAACATTAAAAGAAAAGTGAGCAGGTTTAAATCCGTTTTTAATCGCTGTTTGTTGCTGAGAGAACAGTTGCCTGATCGCATCGTAAGCCTTCACATAGGTGACGGGATTTGAACGCGAGCTTTTACCAATTGGGTCCTGATCAACAAATTCAATCTGGGTAACTTTTTTATAATCCCCACCAATCTTGTCATGCTTTCCCGATGTTTCTCCGGTAGAACCTAACATCTTACCAATGGTAGGGTAGAGGATTTTCTTTACCAAAGTAGATTTCCCTGAACCGCTCACACCTGTAACAACTGTTAGAACTCCCAGGGGAATATCAACAGTAATATTTTTAAGGTTATTCTCCCTTGCTCCGACAACTGATACCGACTGATTCCATTTCCTCCTTCTTACTGGTGTCGCAATGGATTCAATTCCTTGGAGGTATTTGGCTGTGAATGAATCATCGTTTCCATTCATTTCACTAACCTTACCCTGAAAAACCAACTGCCCGCCATGCGAACCTGCTGCAGGTCCAATATCGATGATCTGATCGGCAACCTCCATGATCTTTTCTTCATGCTCCACGACAATTACTGTATTGCCAATATCTCTTAAGGTAAGTAGTACTTCAATTAATCGATCCGTATCTCTCGGGTGTAACCCGATGCTGGGTTCATCAAGGATATACATACTTCCTACCAATGCACTTCCCAACGAAGTTGCCAATTTGATACGCTGATACTCACCTCCTGATAATGTACTGGTCAACCTATTAAGCGTGAGGTAGCCCAGACCAACTTTTAACATATAGTCGAGCCTGCTAGTGATCTCACTTAAAATTCTTTTGGAAACTGACCGTTGATGGTCCGATAACTGTAACTGCTGGAAAAACCCTTTTAATTGATCAATAGGCATCAGGACCAGGTCCGTAATCGACTTTCCGTCAACCTTTACGTAAGAAGCATCTTTCCGCAGCCTGGTTCCCCTGCAATCAGGACATGCCGTTCTGCCACGATACCTGGAAAGCATCACTCGATACTGAATTTTATGTGTTTTGGATTCAAGAAAATTAAAGAATGCGTTTAACCCTTTAAAATACTTATTGCCCTCCCATAAAAGTTGATACTCCTGGTCTGTCAATTCATTGATGGGGCGGTGAATAGGAAAGTCGAAGCGAATACCATCTTTTAATAGCGGAGTCAGCCACTTTTGCATGGTTTCCGTACGCCAGGGAGCAATACCCCCATCATACACAGACATATTTGGGTCTGGAATAACCCGTTCAGGATCAATTCCTAATACTTTGCCAAATCCTTCGCACCGTCTGCAAGCGCCATAAGGATTATTAAAACTGAAAAAGTTGACACTAGGCTCTTCAAATTTGATTCCATCCAGTTCAAAGATGTCTGAAAAAGTTCGCTGTTCCTTGTCAAGGATGGTGATATTACATTTTCCCTCTCCTTCGAAAAAAGCTGTTTGAATAGAATCTGCCAACCTGAATTGGTTTTCCTCCTCTTTTCTCGCAACTACCCGATCAATCAGGACATCCAGACTGGATTTTTTAGCAATTTTTTTCTCCAGCAGGTCCTCAATGAAACTCATCTCGCCATCCAATAGAACACGCGTATAGCCTTTGCTTAACAGTACTTTCAGCTCCGACTCGATGGTACGCCCCTTTTTGATTGTGAGCGGAGAAGATATGATCGCTTTGTCTGTCTCCTCAAAAGAAAAAACATAGTCTACAACATCTGTTACGCTGTCTTTTTTGACTGGTTCGCCACTTTCTGGGGAATAGGTAATCCCGATTCTGGCAAATAGCAGTTTGAGGTAATCATAAATTTCTGTGGTAGTCCCCACGGTAGACCTCGGATTACGGGTCAAAACCTTTTGTTCGATGGCAATAGCAGGAGAAACACCCTTGATGTAGTCTACTTCAGGCTTTTCCATCCTGCCAAGAAACTGCCGGGCATAGGAACTGAGACTTTCTACGTATTTTCTTTGTCCTTCTGCAAATAAAGTATCAAATGCCAAAGAAGACTTTCCTGAACCAGAAAGCCCTGTCACCACAACGAGCTTATCCCTTGGGATCGCCACGCTCAAGTCCTTGAGGTTGTTGACCTTAGCTCCTTTGATGACAATAAAGTCCTTTGGATCGTATTGATCGATTGTTTTAGCCATGTTAAGTGAACAAAAAATAAAAGGTTGGAGATCCCTTCTGACGGCCTGCAAAAATAGAAATTAACCAGCTAAGATTTGTATGATTTGAAAGATTCATATAGATTTGGTACCATCGGAATACCAATTTTATCATTAAACCCTGACAATATGCAATAAACCTCTACGTTAACAAACAGGTGAATTTTAGATGAAAAATGCAAAAATGACAGACGGACAACTACTGTCACACTACAAAAACGGTAACGAAGAGGCTTTTGCTGAATTGCTTAACAGACATCAGGACAGGGTTTTTACAACCATTTATCTTATTGTCAAGGACCGCTATCAGGCTGAAGACCTGATGCAGGATGTCTTTATCAAGGCCATCAAAACGATCAAATCAGGAAAATACAATGAAGAAGGTAAGTTTCTTCCCTGGATTCTGAGAATAGCCCACAACCTCGCCATCGACCACTTTCGTAAACAAAAGCGAAATCCGGTAATAATTACCGAGGACGGAAGCAATATTTTTAATACTATGGAGTTTTCAGAGAGACCCATAGAAGATGATCACATCAAGCAGGATACTTATAACCTATTGAAAAAATATATTCAGGAATTACCCGAAGCACAGAAGGAGGTATTAGTCATGCGGCATTATATGCAGATGAGCTTTCAAGAGATTGCGGAAGCTACTGGTGTAAGCATTAATACTGCATTGGGGAGAATGAGGTATGCCCTGATCAACTTACAGAAGAAATTTAAATATACCCTAGTTGCCTATGACAAAAACGTTTACAGAAAATGACCTGATAAGGTTTCTTTACAATGAATTAGATGACAAAGTAAGTGATGAAATTGATCAGTCAATTATCACTGACCAAGTTCTACAAGATCAGATCAACAAACTAAGAAAGCTCCAGGAGGATATGGATGACCTACAAGTCGCCCCATCCAAGCGGACAATTAAAAAAATCCTGGATTTCTCAAAAGGATTTGAGATACAGTCTGCCTAATTTTAGGCAATGACAAAAAAAGAACGTTACCAGGCGTTTGTTGATTACTTTCTGGATTCATTTCCGGAACCCGAAACAGAGCTACACTATGGCAATCCGTTTGAATTACTCGTTGCCGTGGTATTGAGTGCCCAATGTACGGATGTCCGTATCAATAAGGTGACTCCAGCACTGTTTGAAAAGTTCCCAACAGCCGAATTCATGGTTACGGCCAGTTTCGATGAGATTTTTGCACTCATCCGAAGCGTCTCTTATCCAAATAATAAGAGTAAGCACCTAATTGGATTGAGTCAGATGATCATGAATGATTTTGGTGGAGAGGTTCCAGTAAAACATGAAGACCTGCAAAAACTACCCGGTGTGGGCAGGAAAACAGCTAATGTGATTGTTTCTGTGTTATACAACCAGCCAGCTATGGCCGTGGATACGCATGTTTTTAGGGTATCCAAAAGATTAGGACTTGTCACCCAAACAGCGAACACCCCACTTGCAGTAGAAAAACAGTTGGTAAAAAGCATTCCTGAAGAACATATCCATAAAGCCCATCACTGGCTGATCCTTCATGGACGCTACGTCTGCCTGGCCAGAAGACCCAAATGTGAGGAATGTAAGATCACTCATTTTTGTAGGTACTTCGAAAAGGAATATGGCTTGAAATAGCCAAAACGCTTAATCTACTCCCTAAGATTTCTTATTAAATGTATGAGGAAAATAATTACTCCTTATACTTTCCATAAACGGGCTTACCAGGAAATACTCCTGCTACAGTCTCCCCATTTCTTACCACTAAAACCCCATCTACCAGTACATACTGTACCCCTTCTGAAAATTCAAGTCCTCGTTCAAAAGTTGCTCTATCTATGATTTTCTCAGGATCAAATATGGTAATATCCGCATCTGACCCCACTTGAATTCTTCCTTTATTTCGCATCATTGGAGCGGCGGCTTCTAGTCTACGTGCTGGTAATAGGGTTATCTTTTCTATCGCAGTCATTAAACTTATCAATTGCTCCTCACGAACATATTTTCCCAGCACCCTTGAAAAAGTACCAGCGCCTCGTGGATGAGCCAATTTAGCATAGGGCATCCCATCTGAAGCAATGATTACTCCCTTTGAAGCCAATCCCAAACTGATCCATTCGGACTTCATATTATGAACAATAACGATTCCTCCTTCTTTGCGATAATTTTCAAAGGTTTTTTCAGTGAGTCGCTCACCAGTTGCAACCCATTGCAGGTCCTGATAGCTTATATCTAATCGCTCTTGCCACCCCGGATCAAAAATGGCGGTCTCTAAACCCGTAGACCCTGCAGTATAAGGATATACTTCTGTGGTGATATCAAAACCTTTAGCTGCAGCAGTCTGAACCATTTCAATGGCCAGGTCAATTTCACCCCCCACCATGCTGTTGACATGAACAATATGTAATGGAGCATTTGTTAGCATCGCATCCGATAGGGCCTGCTGAACTGCCATGGTTTCTCCTGACCGGATATGAGTAAAAATAGGGGCCTGTAACTCTCCTGCCATTTGGTAAAGTCTGAATATTTCTTCCCTTGTGGCACCATGGGTATACCCCACCGGCACTCCTATTCCAATCGCGCCCTCAGCAAGTGACTGTTTAACTCCTTCTAGCATTTGACTCGTTTGTTTATCTGTAAGTTCTTCAGTGAAAGTGGGCGAAAAATGAGCGATGGTGGAAGGAATGCCCTCATAATTACCAGACGAAATTAATCCTTGTATTTTGTTAAACGCTTCTTCCGATGTCTCGATACCCTCAGCCCGGCTTACAATCCAACTGGCACTGGCTCCATAGTTAATCAGCGCATTTCCTTTTCTCAAATCATGCCATTTTTCCAAAACAGGAATGCCAAACTCCAACTCCAGGGCAGTCGTCACTCCGTCCCGTACCTGATATTCCTGTTCTTTGTTCGTAATTCCATGAACATGCATATCGATGAAGCCTGGGGCAACAACCAATCCTGAAACATCCACATTTTCTTTTCCAACCAGCTCTTCAGAAGAAATTTCCATAATCTGGCCTTTCCGTATCCCAATATTTTTGACCTCATCCAAATTTGTCTCAGGATCAATCACCCTGCCTCCACTTAACACGATGTCAAACTGACTATTTGCCTGTGCCACAAGCTCATGCTCGGAAATCCTTCCAAAAAGACATGCAAGTATTACAAGAAATCTAATCGGCAAAACAGAGATGCACTTAGTTCTCATCTTAAGTATTTGGTCTATAAGTTGACTTACCCGGAATCTTCGTCCTTATACTCAAGAGATAAGTCCCACAGGTTATGTACAAGGTCTTTAAATCCTTCCCTCCAAATGTACAATTGGTAATGGTCTCTTCGGGTGTCTTCACATAAGCCAGTAATTTACCTTCTGGAGAAATTACATGAATCCCCTGTTTTGTATCCAGCGTTTCTGATGTACCGCGGGTTTCATGCAGTCCAGCAGCAACATAAATGTTTCCCTCAGCGTCAATACACATCCCATCACCACTTCTCCCTGGATAAAAGTTGTATAATGTATCACGGTTAGTGATGGAACCATCGGTCAGCAAATCAAACGAAAGAATTTGACGGGCATGATGCTCATCCGGATGTGCTTCAATCAAATACAATTTCTTTTCATCAGGAGAAATTACCACTCCATTGGGCATGTGAACCATCGGCTCCAAAAGTAGTTGATGAACGCTGCCATCAGTATCAACCCGGTAAAGACCTTTGCCGTTTTCCTTGTCGAGATCTGGATTGTTAGCCCTTGAAGAAAAATAAACCCTACCGGACGAATCATAATCCAGGTCATTGGGTGACTGAAGTCCCTTGCCATTGAAGTATTCCGCTACAGTGGTTTGGGCTTTGGTTTCCAGATCCATACTGGTGACTTTACCGGTAGTACCCTCACACATCAGCAGGTCTCCATCTAATGTAAATCTCAATCCGTTGGTCCCATTGGAATCATCGCTGAAGACAGAAAGATCTTTTGTTATTGGGTCCCATTTCAGGATTTTATTAACTGGTATGTTAGTGAAGTAAACGATTCCGTTCGCGTCGACTGCAGGTCCCTCTGTAAATACCTCCTCGTCCTCAATGCGGGTTTCTACCTTGAGTTGGCCTTCAAAAAAATCAGCGCTTAGTCCTTTATACTTATTTAATTTGCCCGAATCTTTTGTTGATTGTGACTGTGTTTGCTGTTCGGCTTTTTGAGTACAACTGATCATGCAGCAAACTGCAACAACGAGCACAAAAAACAGCCTGGGTTTCATATCTGTCATCATACTAAGCTAGTAATTAATTATGTTCCACCTGTTCAGAATATGGCACTTATTTGTATGTTTTTATTGATCAATCATCATCAACACCTGGTTCGCAACGATCACCGGTCCATACATATCTGGCCCATCTTCATCGCTTTGATCGTGGTATCTAGCATATGTAGTAAACTTGTCCTCATACGTGGGACCCAGATATCCCATGATGACAATTTTATTTTGAACCGCAGCACAATCAATTATTTCTTCGAAATCAAAAATTCTGAACTGGTTGGTCAACCTGCTGATGACAATGTTCGATCTGTTTCCTGAAAGGGATTGAATAAAATCCGAGGCTGCAATCGAGTCAAACTCATTAGCAAGTTGATATGCGAAGTGATAGTCCCGTTTGGTCACACCATCCCGAAATACCTGAAATTCAGCTGCGAATTTATCCTTTATATCAAGTTCCGCGTAACCATAATCAGTAGCTGCTTCCAAATACTTTTTATGCACACCATGGGTTCCTATTCCTTCATGTTTGGTCGCCAAGATGCAATTTGATTGCTCAATACTTTCCATGAGTAATTTATCTAACTCTGAATCTGCTGAAAACTCTTTGAAAAAAAGATCAACACCGATAACTTTTGGACCACAAGCGGAGATTTCTTTAATTTTTTCAGCAAAGTATCTTCGATTCCCTTCTCCAATATTTACAAGAACTACTCTTTCTTCTTTTCCCGGTATTATCTTGACATACCTTTCATTGAGTGATTGAAATTTGTTGGAGGTGTAAAGAAATAGGCCAAGAATAGAGAGGATAATAATACCTAGTGCAAAAAGAATTATCCGACGCATTAACACATTCAATAGGCATCCACACTAACAGGGACCTCTACCGAATTAGCCTCCTTATCAAGTAGCATAACTTCATCAAAACCGGCATCCTCAAACTTGTCAAATTGAGTGGCTGCATCACCAACAACAAGATATGCCATTTTAGTAGGATCCAGATATTTCTGCGCAAGATCTTTGTGTTGCTCCAGCGTCATGTTTCTAATCACCTCTTCTTCCTGGCGGATAAAATCCTCTGGCAATTCATATCTACTCATTTCCCTTAACATGCCAAGCAAGGCTCCTTGAGTCTCAAACCTTCTGGCATTCCCTTTAATGAGAGAGTTTTTCGTAAATTCCAGGTCTTCATCTGAGATGCCATCACGATATTTCTCAATTTCCTCCTTAAAGATTTGGACAGATTCATAAGTAGCATTTGTCCTTACAGAAGATGAAGCTGTAAATGAACCATATAGCTCATTACCGTCAAAATAGGTTCGAGCACCGTACGTATATCCTTTTTCTTCCCTGAGGATCAGGTTGACATTCCCACTAAAGCTGCCTCCTAATTTGTAATTCATCACTTCAAGTGGATAGAAATCCGGATGGGTTCGACTGATTGTTAAGTAACCAATATTTATTACTGACTGTTTAGCATCTGTCACATCAACAAAATAGAGACTCGAATGATCCCTGTCTTTAGGGTCTGGATATTCCGGAAAGGATACCTCTTTCGCAGGCCAATTTGTCTCCAGGCTTGCTAATTCATCTAATACCTCCGTTTGGGTGATATTTCCCACAACATTAAAATCTGAAATGCTGGGTGAATAATTCTTTTCATAAAACTTCTTTAGGTCTTCCATGGTAATGGCTTCGACTTGCTCCACAGTGCCATAAGAATCATAAGCCATAATATGATCTTCGCCATAAAGTACTTTATTATAGACCTTCCTGGCGACAAAGTCCGGTTGTGCCTCTCTTCTTCGAATAATATTGATTGTACTGGTCTTTATTCTAGCAAGCTCCTCTTCATCCCATCGAGGTTCTAAAAGAATTTCCTCCACCAGATCCATGGTTTGACTGAAATTTCTACTTAAAGTGTTCCCGGATATAATTATTGAATAATTAGAAGTATACATGCTAATATTCGCACCAAGCAAAGCAATTTCCTCCTCCAGCTCTTCTGGTGTTTTATTGGCAGTCCCTTCCTTCATGATATCCGTCATCAGGTTAGCAATACCATTATTTTCGATATCATCCAGGTAATGTCCTCCTTCAATGACCAAATTAAAATTGACCAATGGCACTTCGTCGTGCTCAATACCCCAAACTTTCAAGCCGTTCTTCAGTTCAGCCGTCCAAGTTTTTGGCATTTGCAAAGGGGGTTGTTCTGTTTTTTCCGGTTCTACGGAACGATCAAATGCAGAAGGTGTTTTTTCATAGTCAGTATTGAGCTCCGCAACCTCTTCCTCTGTATTTTCAGTGATCTTTTCTTCAACTACCTCCGCTTTTTCAGATCCATCCACAATAAGTTCCATTTGTCCTTTTGGAACAAAGCTTGTCATGACGAATGGCTTATCCTTAATATATCTGTTGAAGACCCGATTGATGTCATCAATGGTAACAGATTTAATACCTTCAATATCCTCTGAAATATAGCCCGGATCACCAGCAAACTCATTGTATTGGGCCAACTGAAAAGATTTGCTCAGAATACTCCCAATTCCGTTGTAAAACCTTGTTTCAAGACTTGCTTTTACCCGTTCAAGATCCCTGTCGGTAATCCCCTCGCTTTCAAAAAGTGCGACCGATTCAAAAACGGCTTGCTCCACACTGTCTAGATCAACTCCGGTATTTGCTGTAACACGAATAGAAAATGCTCCAGCTATTTCCTTAGCATCCAGATATGCATAATAGGAAGACGAAAGCTCCTTCTCTTTTTCAAGAACTCGATACATTGGTGACTTTTTGCCTCGGGATAGAATTTCCGCAAGGAATTGCAATGGGTAGGAATCATCACTAAACTCCTCCACAGCTGGCCACACCATTGTAAGTTGTGGGGCTTGCGCAAAGTTATCTTCGTGATAAAGTTTCCGGGTCCTTTCAAGGGTAACATTCTGGACTTCAAGGGTTGGAACAGCTTGCCCTTGTTTAATTTCTCCGAAATATTTTTCTATGAGTGTCTTGGTTTCTTCCTTGTCAAAGTCTCCTGCAACTACCAGTGTGGCATTATTTGGACCATAAAATTCATTATAGAACTCTTTTACATCCTCAACCGTAGCATTTTTAAGATCAACAAGTTCACCAATTACCTGCCAGTTATACGGATGCCCTTCAGGATAAATATTTTTGTCAATCACATAGCCTGTATGGCCATAGGGATTGTTGTCCACCCGATAACGCTTTTCGTTTTGAACCACTTCCTGCTGATTGGCAAATGAAGCCTCTGTTACCGTATTGATCATAAATCCCATGCGATCCGACTCCAGCCACATCGCCATTTCGAGGGCATTTTTAGGAACGACCTCATAATAGACCGTATAGTCATTGCTGGTTCCTCCATTCAAAGTTCCTCCGGCATCCTGAATTTTCTTGAAAAACTGATCCTGCCCCACGTTTTCTGATTCCTGAAAAAGCATGTGCTCAAACAGATGAGCAAAGCCTGTTCTCCCAGGTTTCTCCCTGTTGGATCCCACATGATATAAGATTGCCAGTGACACAATAGGATCAGAGGAATCCTCGTGCAGGATGACATCCAATCCATTTTTTAGCTCATATTTTTCGAAATCTACTTTAAACTGATCGGGTGAGTCACTGGTGCTCGAACAACCACCAATAACAAATGAAATTAAGATAGAAAACAAAAAGCTTTCGGTAAGATTCGCTTTACTCATTATCGGTTGGATTTGGTTTGTTTTATTCTTTGAGACTGCTATGAAAGCTTAATTTACATATAGCCCCTTAGTAAATTTAACGCTTTTGGATGGTAACTGGAAATAGGGACATATGAGCTATGAAATCGGCTTCTTGCAAGAATTATTGCTATGCTTATTTTCTTCGCGGTCCTTTTTCTCTTTTAATTTTTTGAGCCATCGACCTGGCCTCCTCCGTCACCTCCTTTGGAAATCCATTGACTTCCAAAATGCGAATGGCATTTGTATTCGTCCATTTTCCATCTTTGAGTTGATAATCAAAAATCAACGCGTCCTCTTCAACGGATTCCTCAAAATGATAAAAATTATAGGTTTCACTCAATAAATCTGTTAGTTCAAGATCGTGGGTAGATGCAAATACCATATTGCCCTTTTGATTCAGATAAGACAATACAGCCTTTCCAGAAGCCACCCGTTCAAAAGTATTTGTTCCCTTAAATAATTCATCAAGTAAAAACAGATTCTGATCATCCGTCTCACTTGCTTCGATCATTTGTTTTATAACCTTTACCTCTTCATAATAGTAGCTGGTTTCATTCATAATATCATCCGCTATCCTGACCGCAGAGTGAATTTTAATTAATGGAATTTCAAAGCACTTTGCGCAGGCTGTATTTATCGTTTGTGAAAGAATTGTGTTGATTCCAATAGTTCTAATAAATGTAGTTTTTCCTGACATATTCGATCCGGAAATTAATGCGGATTTTCGGTCAGATAGCTTTATCGTATTTGAAACCGGATCTACAATTAGTGGGTGAAACATTTCTTCCGCCCGAAGACCAGTACCTTTATTTGAGATAACAGGCCGTGTGAAATAGGGCAGATCCTCCCGAAAAGAAGAGATAGAAATTGCCACATCTACTTTTCCTACCGAATCTAACAGCCGTTCAATATCTTGCTTTTGAACTTCCAGGGCTTGTATGATCCTAAACATAATTATAGGTTCCAGTAGAAAGGACGCTTTGAGTAACTCCAAAAAATAATCAACTACTTGTCCGATCTCACTGGACATCATGGATTCCCAGGATAGAAAGACTGCTTTTTTTGTGATCTTGTTAACAGAATTAAAGCTCTTTTGAAACTGGTCATTTTCTTCCAAAACTTCCGGATGGTTAACCAGCTTTCTCGCAACACCTTTTAACCTGATTAATTGTGGAACGGTATTAGCATAAGACAAAATGTTGTTTTTGTTCCAAAAATGAATAACAAAGTTGACGGCTAGTATGAGGATGAAAAATGGATACACGGGATAGACAAACGAAAGCATCAAGGTTGCAAAAGAAAACCCGGATAAAAAAGGAATAATCCAAAACCAACTGGGTTTAACAAGGTTTTTACCGTGAATCAATCGCTGTATGAAATACGCCCCATGACCATTGAGTTTATCCAATTCCAAAACCACCTGTTCTTTAACCCTGAGGTTTGAATCAAAATAATTAATGACTTTTTCAAAATGCAGTGAACGCTTACTGTCTTCGGGTATCGTCCTTAAGACATAATAGAGATATTGCTGACCGACTTTTGAACAGGTTCGGTCTATATGTGTAAACAATTCTTCAAAATCCAGGTCCTGTAGCGTCCTATCAGCGATTACCTGATGATACTTTGTCTTCTCCTTTTTTTCAAATAGCAGAGGAATCCTTTCAAAGTCAAAGGGTGTGTTCTTAACTCCTTTATAGCTTCCGAGAATTTTCTCTTTCCCCCTAGCTGACATGAATCATTATCCTTCTGGTTTATTATATCTGCTATTAAAGCTAATGATAAAAAAATTGTCACATAACTTACAGGAATGGTTATTCAGTCTCGTATCAGAATATTTTTTCATCAAGTAAAAATTTTTAAGAATACTTTGATAGTTAGTTCTGTTGAACACGTATGCATCCTTATTCATTAGAGTCAGAGGTGAAACGAAGTATGACCATCAAATAATTTAAAACTATATCTGGTTTCCATTCCTATTAAAAAGCGGTTACAATTCTACAATTAATGACCGCCATTTTCACCTATTGAATTACTCAACTAATTATTGTGAAGATCTTTAGAGGTAGCAAGGGCAATTACCCTTCCCTGATCACCAACTGCACAATAAAAGTGATATACCGTGTCATTCCACTTAACCACCCAGGGCTTGTGCGCATATTTTTGATCATACGCCTCAGAAGGTGCAACTAAATCAGGTCCTTTCCAATCTGTCCAATTGATCAGGTCATAGGAACAGGCGAAGCGCTCAAAAGCTCCTGGTTTCCAAAAGGCTCCAAAATAAAACATGACATATAGGTCATCAATTAGTGCAATTTGTGCATCCCCACAAATTCCCTCATATCTTGTAATGACTGGATTATCTCCAAACCGCTCCCAGGACACTATATCATTAGATACTGCCATTCCAATACTCTCATAATTAGCTGTGTCTCCCTTGGCATTGTAATACATTACGAAAGGGTAACCTGTAATTTCATTATCATCTCTAATGACCAGGCTCTTATAAATCGTCTTGTTCTCAAACCAACGAACATTTTCATCAACCGGAGACAGAATAGGGTTATCGTATCTCTTCCACTCATTTGCATCTGCTATGCCATTGCTATTGGCCAATCCAATTTTTAAAATTCCCTTTTCATAACCGGAAGAATTACCTCCCAGGTATGTCATCCAATATTTGCCCTGGTAGTTTTCCGCTTTATAATCACCATTCCATTCTGTATTAACCAATGAAACATATCCTGCCTTTTGATTTGCATCCCAGGTGCTTGCTGTAAAAGACATTATTTTGCCCTTAATCTCCCAATTCAGTAAGTCAGGACTTTGTGCCAACCAGGTCTCATACCCTTGGCCATCAAATACAATATAGGTCATGTACCAGATGTCATTTTCACGAAAGATCGTTGGAGAGTCCACCAATTTGGTTGTATCAGAATGCCTAAAAACGACTCCATATTTAAAGGGTGTTTTTACTTCCTCATAAACACTTTGCATCACTTCCTCCGAAACAATTAATTTATGCTGGCTCGCTTTTTGACCACATTGAAAAGCCAAAAAGGCGGTCATAATTATGATTAAATGTTTCATTTCAGAACGCTCCACTCATTAGTAAATATAATTTAGGTTAAGGATACTTATTACAGCTATCTCGCAAGAAATCTATTTACATATATTAGGTGTTGAAGGCGACAAATCCTCGTTTTTTGATGCTTCATGATCACTATATAACAATCCTATAATACCTTAGGGACAAAAATACACAGCACATGAGAATTTTGATTTTTACATTATTTAGTATTGGATGTCTTCATCTGACAACCGCTCAATCATTCAGAGCCATCGATAAAAGCCCGATGGATGTGGCCTACCTTCCTGATAACTTTGCACATGACAGGGATCCAGGCCAAAAAGCGATTGTAAAAGTCTTCTACAGTCGCCCTCAAAAAAAAGGCCGAGATATTTTTGGCAATAAAGTCCCTTATGGAAAGGTCTGGAGAACCGGTGCCAACGAGGCCAATGAATTTATTGCTTATCAGGATATCACGATCGGAGGTAAAAAATTAAGTGCTGGAACCTATTCCTTATTCTCGATTCCAAATGAAAAAGAATGGACGGTAATTTTCAGCTCTGACGTTGATTACTGGGGAGCATACAGTTACAATGAGGATAATGATGTCCTGAGGTTTACTGTTCCAGTTAAATCTACTTCTAAAATAATTGAGGCATTTTCTATTCAAATGGAAGATATGGGTAACAACAAAGCTGTCATGCGAATGGGGTGGGACGAGACCATGGTGGAGATTCCGATTAATTATTAAGTAAACCAGGATATTTGTCTTAAGATTCCTGTGACAGGATTGTATTTCTATCTTTTGTAATGATCCCATCAAGTCAGGTAAATGAAATAGGTCATCGCTTCACATCCCAAAGATGAAAAACCTGTTTTAATTCTGGGTCGATAGTCTCAATACACTGATTTTTTTGGCGAATTCTATTGATGAAGTCAATGATTAAGGTTGGCAAGATCTTTACCAGCAGCATGTCGTACCCTTATGGTGATTTGTATACTCCACTGATTCCTGACTGAAAGCATTCAGCCGAGGTTTTCGTACTATTTCCTTACCATGAAATCCTACGTCACCATATCCCTAGTCATCCGTAACGACTAAAATAACATTTGGCTGCCTGGTCTGATGCAGGGAGACAGGATCATAGTGAGAATAAACCAATAGATGATGTAGTCAATAGGCTTATCAATGAAACCCTAAAACTATGTCTTCATGATGGCTTCTTCCATATTGTAGATGGTGTGAATGACCTGCATGAGTGCAGCTACAGATACCTCCTGTCTGTTTTGACTGGCTGGATACTCTCCTACATTAAGAAACTTTACTGCATTATCCGGTTCTCTTTCAAAAAGCTCCAGGTTTTCGTCCATATACGTGCTTAACAAAGAGAGTTCTTCCTCTTTTGGGTTTCGGCAGATAATAAGTTTAAATGCTTTTTTGATTTTTTCCTCTTTAGAAAGGTTTTCCACATTAAGCCGCTCTGCCATTACTCTGGATGCTTCTAGTACCATGGGATCATTGAGCATAATGAGTGCCTGAAGTGGAGTATTGGTAGATTGTCTCTTCTCTTCACAGTGATCTCTTGGAGAGGAATCAAAAGTCAGCATCACTGGTGGAGGAACCGTCCTCTTAATGAAAGTATATATCCCCCTTCGGTAAAGCTGATCACCATGATCCTGTATGTATTTTCTAAGAGATCCTCTCCCCGAGGACGCCACTTCCCAGATCTCGGCTGGCTGATACGGTTTCACGCTACGTCCACCAATCTCATCATTAAGTAATCCACTACTGGCCAGGACCATATCCCTAATAAACTCGGCTGTTAAACGGCTCCTGTTCATGCGCGATAGTAATATGTTTTCCGGATCCTTCTTCAGTTTATTTTTTCCAAGGACTGCAGATTGCATATAAGTAGCTGAGGTAACGATTTGCTTCACCAGCCGCTTGATGTCCCATCCATTTTCTCTAAAGTCAACAGAGAGCCAGTCCAACAACTCCGGATGAGATGGCAGGTCGCCCTGCATGCCAAAGTCACCAACCGACTTCACAATTCCCTGGGTGAAAAATTCCATCCAAATTCGATTAACAAAAACCCTGGATGTTAATGGATTTTCCTCCGCAAGCAGCCATTTGGCCAGACCTAATCTATTCGATTCAAATCTTGTAGTATCGAAAGCCAGGATAGATTCAGGCGTGCCATAGTTAACCACTTTGCCTTTAGCATCATAGGCTCCCCGATTCAGGATATAAGTATCTCTGATACCCGACGAGTCTGCCATCACCATCACCTCTACAGATCCTGTATCCCGTTTATTCATAAAAGTAAAAATCTCTTCCTTCATCTCAGAGGTAATCCTGATCTTTGGTGCATCAGCGAAGACCACTCCGAGACCCCTGGCAAGTCCTGCCTCCGGTACTTTGTCGAAAAATGCAGAAGTACTGTAGTATTCCTCTGTGGAGATGGGGTCGTACTTATGATCATGACACTTGGCACATTCCATGGTCATTCCCAGAAAAGCTTTTCCAAAAGTATTTGTACGATCACTTACGTACTCAACTCTATATTCTTCGTCAATTGCTCCTCCTTCCTGTGTGATCTTATGGTTTCTGTTAAATCCTGTAGCCAATAAGGCTTCCATGTTTTTTTCTGGGAGCAGATCACCGGCCAATTGCCAGATAATCAGCTTTTCATAAGAGTAATTTTCATTGAAAGCATGGATAATCCAGTCTCTCCAGGGCCACATGGTCCGGAGGCCATCATTCTGGTAGCCATGCGAATCTGCATAACGGGCAATATCCAGCCAATGCAGGGTCATCTTCTCTCCGTAATGCTTACTGGCAAGCAGTTGATCCACTGCCTTTTCATATGCATCATCAGAATTATCGGAAAGAAATGCTTCCTGCATCTCAATGGTCGGAGGCAATCCTGTAAGATCAAATGAAACACGTTTTAGAAGCTGTTCTTTTTTGGCCCGGCCATTTGGTGAAAGGCCTTCATGTTCCAGTTTATTAAGAATGAAATAATCAATTTCATTATTTACCCAATCTTCATCCTCAGTTTTAGGAAGGGTAGGCCTATCGGGTGGGATAAAGGCCCAGTGGGTTTTGTATTCCGCTCCCTGCTTGATCCATTTCTCAATGACCCTGATTTCATAATCACTCAGCTTTAGATTGGAAGTAGGAGGTGGCATCATCTCGGCACTATCCAAAGAAGTTATCTTCAGGTACGCAATGGACTCTTCCGGATTACCTTTTACAAAGGCCTGCTTATGATCATAATCCTTAAGCATTGCAAAAGCCCCCTCCTCTGTATCCAGCCTGAGATTAGCCTGCCTTGCATTGGCATCAGGACCATGACATACAAAGCAATTATCAGAAAGAATGGGCCTTACATGAAAGTTATAGTCAACCTTTTCAGGAACCTTTTGAGTTTTCGAATCTCCAGCATCCGATACACAAGAGTTGAAAAATAGAAGTGCAGAAAACCCAAAAATAAATACATGGAGTATTCCCGATGTTATTTTCAGCTTTGAGATCATATTCTTCATGAAGATACAGTAAAATTCCGTCCAGCCATAAAATTCTGGTTTCAGGACCTTTTCCAAAAATAAGCAAGTTAATCCATTCGACGAAGTCCTTGTACTGTCAGAGAAAGTCTGCTTTTCTACCCCAACAGTCTGCATCGCTCTCCAG
Organism: Marinoscillum sp.; assembly: GCA_043554545.1. Taxonomy (GTDB): domain Bacteria; phylum Bacteroidota; class Bacteroidia; order Cytophagales; family Cyclobacteriaceae; genus UBA7330. The sequence goes on from CP121337.1 coordinate 4,381,516, forward strand.
CAGGTTTTACATTGGCATATCCACCAAAACAGCATAAACCTCATCCTTTTCACCCATATGTTTACCGCCAGCAAGAACACGCATACAGCAGGTGTTCCATACATAGAGAGAAATACTATCAGTAAATTTTTGAATAGGAACAGATTCCAATTTCAATCTAATCGTATCTTTAACCTCTCGTGAAAATCCTCTACATCCATCAATATTTTCGAACCCCGCAGGAAGGGGGTTGTACAAGGTCATTCGAACTGGCTAAAGGATTGGTCGCTCATGGTTTTGAAGTGGTAATGCTTACTACCCACAACCAGTTGAGGGGTGTTCACAAAATTGATGGGATAAAGGTGCATTATCTTCGGATTCATTATAAAAACCAATTTGGCTTCCTCAAAAGAATTAATGCTTTTCTGCGATTCGTTCAACTTGCTAAAAGAGAAGTAAAAAATATTCATGCTGTTGATCTGGCATATGTAATGACTACGCCCCTTACAACAGGTCTGATTGCACTGCACCTTAAAAACCGTCATCAAATACCTTTTTATTTTGAAGTAGGGGACCTATGGCCCGAAGCGCCTGTACAAATGAAAGCCATCCGAAACGCCTGGCTCATGAAGAAACTTTACCGGTTTGAAAAATTGTGTTACCAGAAAGCCTCAAAAGTAATTGCGCTAAGTCCTGCCATTGAATCATACATCAAGGAAGTAACTCCTGAAACTACTACACATGTTATTTCCAATATGGCTGATTGTGCTTTTTTCCAAGATTCTTCCAGCCATGAATCCAAAATATTTAACATTGGATATTTTGGTGCGCTGGGAAAAGCCAACGATTTATCTCAGTTGATTCATTTGGCTAAAGTTTGTGAGAAAAAATCAATACCTGTGACATTTACGGTGATGGGAGAAGGGGCGGAAGAAGCATATTTGAAGCTGGAAGCCGAAAAGCTAAAGAACACTGAACTCATTCCATTTGGAAATAAAGCAGAAGTAAAAAGTCAAATAGTAAAAATGGATGCCGTTTATATTTCTTACAAGAATCTTCCGGTTCTGACTACCGGGAGCCCTAATAAACTATTTGATGGCCTTGCTGCAGGCAAATTGATAATAACAAATTTTGGAGGTTGGATCAAACAGCTCATTGAAAAAAATCAATGTGGCTTTTCCTATGATGGTTCAAATCCTGTTGAATTCATTGAAAAAATCAACCCGTTTTTAACTGATGCCGCATTGCTTAAAGCTGCTCAAAAGAATAGCCGGAAACTGGCTGAAAGTGAATTCGATAAACAACTGCTGATCGATCGCCTGGTATCTACAATAGAAAAAAAGGATTAGACTTATCTCGGCTTGTATCCTGATTTTCGGAAAATTTTATCGTGATCCGTATCATCAAGAAGTGTCAACAATTCTACTTTGTTCTTTTGCATATATCCTTCTACTATTTGCCAGCCTATCCATGCACCTACGCGACCGGGGCATTTGGCATTAATCTCATAAATATTTGGCCGCTCTCCCAAAAACTTTTGTTTGGTAAAATGACTGGTTTCATAGAGTATCTTATTTTCAACAAAATTTGCCCAGATGGTCTTCTCGTTTTCTACCACCACATTCATCTCTTCCGAGGAGTATCCCATCAATATGGAATCCGGCACACAGGGCAGAAGTCTGCTTGTCAAGTAATAGGTTTTCCCAAAATCAATCATTTCAGATAGTAAAGTGTTTTTTGAACTTGTACTTACCTGTGAGGACGCCATAAATTTTGCGATGATGGGCACAAGGTGTTCCTTATCATATCGGGTGAGCATATAGTTTGGAATATCTATCGGTCTGAAAGTAGCCTCATCTCCAATGAAAAAATCAAGCCCAACAATGATCAGGGAATCCGTGATCAATAAGTCGTTATACATCCCAGTAACTGTAGTCACCAGACTAGGCGTTTTCTTTTGGGGAAATAATGTCTTTAGTCTGCCGACAACTTCTTCCAGCTGTGATTTAACCAAACTTATGTCTGTATAAACCTCAGTAGCTTCTGTATACAGGGTATCGATAAAATCATCATTTATCAGCGTATATACTTTATCGGCCAAAATGTCCAGATTTGGATATTGATCTCCATCCAAAAAGTATTGGGTATAATCCGGATTGCGGGCAAGAATATCCTTGACCTCCTCCATGGAAGATGCGTTAAAAATCTCCTTCTCGAGTCGTTTAACCTGAATATTTACCGACGACTTCTCTATCAATCCGGACTGTCTACACGTCTCTTGTTGACAACCCGCAGATAAAAGAAGTGAAATCATTATGAATACTGTTCGCATACACCTTAATTTTAACTCACAAAATTAGCTATTATTATTTGACTGCATGAGAAAGATAATCTTACTTGCCCTTGTCTTGTTGCTATTTTCCTCTGCTCAGGCACAGTTACAATTAGGACTAAAGTTTTCCCCACAGATGAGTCTTGGCCGTACACTACTGACAGATGATGTCCGTGATTTCGAGCCCGATGATCCTGGATTTAAGTTTGCGCTTGGTCTTCTCGTAGATTATGGATTTGCTGAAAACTATTTTTTCAGTACAGGTCTAACATTCATGCCTAAAAGGGTAGCATTCAGAATTTCAAATGAAGATGGGAGTCCGTTACCTGCAGGCGTAAATACTTTTGAAGATTATAACGTACAATATTTACAACTTCCGCTCACTTTAAAGCTATTCACCAACGAAATCCAACCAGACCTTAAAATTTTCTTTCAGGTTGGTGCCGCACCGGAAGTAAAAATATACGATCAACCAGTTGAAGAAGATTATACGCTGGTAAATAATTTTCAAATTATTGATGCCTCAGCTATTCTGGCTGCGGGTGTAGAGTTAAAGGTAGGTCTGAATACGATTCTGATGGGTGGCTTTTCTTATCAACGCGGATTAATAGACCAGATTCGAACACTCAATGCAAACGGCATCAATTTCCAGGAAGAACCATCGTATCGAAATACGATAATCTCCCTGGATCTTGGTATTAAATTTTAGACTTCTATTGCTTCTCCTCGCTGATTGAATACATTGTATTCCGTAAGTGCAAGTGAAGAGTCAGAGATAAGACTAACCCATTTCATGTATTTGAAGTACCATTTCACACGCTTTGAAATGATCCCTTTGGTAAAGAATGAATACAAAAATGGATGCAATGAAATTGTCAATTTCTTTGCCAAATCTCCTTTGAGCAGATGTTCAACCGTATTATCTATTTGATCAGAAATAGAAATAGCTGCGGTTATCTGGCCAGTTCCACCACAAGTTGGACATTGTTCTTTGGTAGCAATATTCAACTCTGGTCTTACCCTTTGTCGGGTAATCTGCAACAAACCGAATTTTGATAAGGGAAGTATGGTATGCTTGGAACGATCATCTTTCATCTCATTCCGTATTCGATCATACAGCTTCTTCTTATTCTCCTGCCTCCGCATATCGATGAAATCAATCACAATGATTCCACCCATATCTCTTAACCTCAACTGACGGGCAATTTCTGACGCCGCCTCCAGGTTAACCTTTAACGCGGTTGTTTCCTGATCATCCTCATTGTTGGATTTATTCCCACTGTTTACATCGATGACGTGTAAAGCTTCTGTATGCTCAATGATCAAATATCCACCATTGGAAACACTTACTGATTTACCGAAAGATGTTTTTAGTTGCTTCTCAATCCCAAACTGTTCGAAGATCTTTAGTCGACCCTGATACTGTTTAACAATTTTTTCCTTTTCAGGGGCAATGGTTCCTATGAAAGACTTAATGTCTTCATAGTAATCTTTGTCATCGACCTGAATACTGTCAAAGGATTCATTGAGCATATCCCGAAGGATCGTGTTCGCCCGGTTTATTTCACCAATAACCTTATCTCTTGGGTTAGCTTTTTTAAGTGCTTTTACGCCGTCTATCCAAATTCTAATAAGATTTTTTAAGTCCTTGTCAAGTTCTTTGACATCTTTAGTTTGGGCAACAGTTCGTATGATTACACCAAAATTCTCTGGTTTAATGGAGCTAATCAGCCTTCCGAGTCGCTTACGCTCTCCGGAATCCGTGATTTTCTTTGAAACATTTACCGTATTTGAGAAAGGTACCAATACGAGGTATCTTCCTGCTATTGACAACTCACATGAGAGTCGGGGCCCTTTTGTAGAAATCGGCTCTTTAACCACCTGAACCAGTATCTTCTGATTCTTAGTTAATACCTGATTAATCTTTCCTAGCTTATGAATATCCGGCTCATGCTTAAATGTATTAAGCTTTGCACTGGTATCCTTTCTTGTTAAAGCAAGTTTTGTGAACTTATTAAGTGATTGGACTTGCGGTCCAAGATCCAGGTAATGCAGGAAGGCGTCTTTTTCGTAGCCTATGTCAATGAATGCAGCATTTAATCCCTGCACTACTTTTTTTACCGTTCCCAGGTAAATATCTCCTACATTAAATCTTTCTCCATCATCTTCCTGATGGAACTCAACAAGTTGCTTGTTTTTTAAAAGGGCAATTCGACATCCATTTTGAGTTGAGTTAATTATTAGTTCATTACTCACTACTCAAAAATTTGGATTACTTTTTCTTGTGCCTGTTCTTTCTTAATCTCTTTTTACGCTTGTGTGTCGCAATCTTGTGTCTTTTTCTTTTCTTACCGCAAGGCATAGTTGTTCAATTTTAATTTCAATAAATATTTTATAATTCTTTTAAATATTCCGATGCCATTGCCTTTGTTGCCGGATCAGCATCCTCACTATTTAATACACTTTCAAAAAGCTCCTTCCCTTCTTCCTTCTTTCCTGATTCCGCTAAAGAAACAGCCTTGTAAAATGCTGCCTCATAATCCGAAGAATCAAGCTTCAATAATTTGTCAAATCGGTCAATGGCCCGCTCATATTGTCCTGACTGAACTGCCAGTACACCTAAGTTTAAAACGGCTTCCCTGTTATCGGGATCTTCTTCTACTATTTCTCTTAACATCATTACTCCTTGCATAGGATTTTCTGATGCCATAAGGGTCATCGCCAATTTGCTTTTCAATGAACTGTTGTTTGGTTGCTCCTCAACCAAAGTCGTTAGCAAGCTTCGTGCTCTTGAGGCATACTCAGCTACTACATTCCCTAAGCCTCGTCCCGAACCAACCCGATATGATTGGTAATAGATCAAAGCTGCTGTTTCTCTTGAGCTGAACGAAGAATCCTCCTCCAAAATTAAAGCTGCGTACTTAGAAGCACTGTCAGCCATTTGATATCGAAGGAACTCTCTGGCTAAAGAGTCCGCAAAGTTAATACTAATTTTAGAATTTTTAGTTTGCTCGAATTGTTTCCTTAACTCGCTAATCCTTAATTGGACAGATTCATCCATCGTCACTTCATGATCCATGGCAACGGATGGTTCATCATTCTCCACCACAACTTTAGGTAACTGGAACAGTAATACGATGAGGATTAGTCCTCCAATTGTCAATAAAATCTGCTGGTTGTTCATAAATTACCTGAAAAGATCATTTAAGACTTTTGCTTGATTTGATTTTTTCGGCAAAAATTTTAGATGGTTTAAAGCTTGGAACATAGTGTTCATCGATAACAATCGCTGTGTTTTTTGAAATGTTTCTGGCAATCTTCTGCGCTCTCTTTTTGTTGATAAAGCTACCGAATCCTCTAACATAAATGTTTTCTCCCTCTGCCATCGAATTCTTAACTACTGAAAAAAAGGCTTCTACCGTTACTTGTACATCTGATTTGTCAATTCCCGTCTTATCGGAAATTTCGTTTATTACATCCGCTTTAGTCACAGTTTTTAATATTTAGGTGATACTTTAAAGAAAATAGGCGGCCCAAATTTAATTTTGTCCTAGGGAAATAAAAAGTTAAAGATCATTTAATAACACAATCATCGAAAGTAATCTAACTTCTTCACTAATAAACTGGTATTCAAGGGCTAAAAGGGAGCTTCCATGGAGAAACACAAAAAACCCCTATAACGTATGGTTATCTGAAATTATCCTTCAACAAACCCGGGTTGAACAAGGATTGCCCTACTATTATCATTTTATTGAATCTTTTCCCACCATTCAGGATCTTGCCAATGCAAGCGAACAATCAGTCCTCAAACACTGGGAAGGCCTGGGCTATTATTCTAGAGCGAGGAACCTACATGCAACTGCCCAGTATATCTCGAAAGAGCTAGGTGGAAAATTCCCAAATACTTATCGACAACTTCTTCAGCTGAAAGGCGTCGGTCCATATACGGCAGCTGCAATTGCTTCCTTTTGTTTTGATGAGCCCATTCCTGTGTTAGATGGAAACGTATTCAGATTTATATCCAGGTATTTCGGAATTACAGATGATATCTCTCAGCAGAAGTCAAGGAAAGTTTTTTTGGATGTCCTTGATGAATTAATCCCTGAAAAGCATCCAGCTGATTTTAACCAGGCCACCATGGAATTCGGTGCTACCGTTTGTAAGCCATCACCTGATTGTGGTAATTGTCCATTTACTTCAGGTTGCTATGCCTTTAAAAACAAAGCCCAAAAAGATTTACCAGTGAAGCTCTCCAAACCTAAAATATCAGAAAAGTATTTTCATTATCTGATCATCGAGCACCACGGACAATATCTTATGCAAAAAAGAACAAGCTCAATTTGGAAGGGGCTCTATGAATTTCTTCTACATGAGGCATCAGATGATTCTGAGCAAGATCAAATTCCAATTGATAATCAAAGAATTTCGATGGTCAGTAAAAGTGAAAAGTATAAGCATCTTTTGACACACAGAATCATCTGGATAACGTTCTATCACATGACCGTGGAAGAAAAATACTTTGTCGAACTCATCAATGAATTTAAATTGAGTCCCTATTCCTATGAAGAAATGTTAACTTTGCCAAAACCAAAATCCATCATCAACTACTTGCAACAGGTTGGTTTTTAATTTAATTTTATAAGATGTCTGGAGTTAATAAGGTAATCATCGTTGGCCGTTTAGGAAAAGAGCCAGAAGTAAGGCACCTAGAAAATGGTGCTTCTGTCGCCAATTTTCCCGTTGCTACATCTGAAGTCTATAAAGACAGAAATACAGGAGAGCGTAAAGAGCAAACCGAATGGCACAACGTAGTTCTATGGCGTGGACTTGCTGATGTTGCCGAAAAATATCTTAAAAAGGGCGATCAGGTCTATGTTGAAGGAAAACTTAGAACCAGATCCTGGGAAAAAGATGGCATAACCCGATACACTACTGAAATAGTGGGTGATAATATGACTATGCTCGGTAGTCCCGGACCTGGCAGCAATGCCAATTCTGGTAATTCCGGAGCCTCTCAACAAGGGACATATCAGCAAAATGAATCAGAACCCGTCAATCAATCACAGGAAAATCCTACTGATGATCTTCCTTTCTAGTTGTTTCACCAAATCAGCAATTATTGGATACCTCTCTTGACGATCCTTTTCCCTCGGTTTTCCTGATATATTTAGCAGATCTTCCCGTTTCCTTTTTTCTGGTAAACGGTCTAAGCATCCTTGTTCTGTTATTTTTATCCGGCCTCATCTCAGGCTCCGAAGTTGCTTTTTTCTCGCTTAGCCATGAACAAATCACGGACAGCAAGAATTCAGAAAATAAACGGGACCACCTGATACATCATCTGGTGGTTAACCCCAAAAGGCTCCTGGCCACGATTCTGATTCTCAACAACCTTATTAATATCTTTATCATTACCATTTCCACCTTTGCCACATGGAAAGTTGTTGGAAGCAAAGATGCCGATGGATTGATTATTGTCTCATTGACAGTAGCCATTACAATTATGATTATCTTTTTTGGGGAAATTGTGCCTAAAGTCTATGCTAACCACAACAATGTAGCTTTTGCCCGGTTTACCTCACCACTACTTTCAGCAGCCGACAAGGTCTTGTTTCCTATTTCCTGGTTCTTGCTGACCCTTAGCAATGTCATCGAAAGCAGGATCCAGAAAAAAGGCTATAATCTCTCCGTTGACGAAATCAATCAAGCGCTCGAAATCACCGCTGACAAAGAGGTGACAGAAGAAGAGAAAGGGATGCTGAAAGGAATTGTCAATTTCAGCACCTTGTCTGTGAAACAGGTGATGAAATCAAGAATTGATATTACAGCCATAGATGCAGGCGCAGACTTCCATGAACTCATGGATCAAATAAACAAAACAGGTTATTCAAGAATACCTGTATATAATGAAACCATCGATAAAATAGAGGGGATATTATACATCAAAGACCTGTTACCTCATCTGGAAATGGAAGAAGACTTTCATTGGCAATCATTGTTAAGGCCTGGTTTGTTTATCCCAGAAAGTAAAAAGATTGATGATCTTTTTAGAGATTTTCAGGAAAAGCAGGTTCACATGGCCATTGTGGTAGATGAATACGGGGGAACTTCAGGGCTGATCACTCTTGAAGATGTGATAGAAGAAATTGTAGGTGAAATCAATGACGAATTTGATGAAGATCATGACATTGCCTATAACAAACTTGACAATCATACCTACGTTTTTGAAGGTAAAACCTCGTTGAATGACTTCTGTAAAATAACCAGTCAGGATATTCAGGAATTTGAAGTCGTCAAAAGTGAAAGCGAATCTCTGGGAGGTCTGCTTTTAGAAATCAACAATAAGTTGCCTAATGCAGGAGAAAAAATAAAATTCAAAAATTTTCTATTTACCATAGTAGCGGTAGACAATAAAAGAATAAAACGCGTTAGAGTATTTATTGGCTCAGAAAACAAATCGGAAACTGATAAAGACTTTACAGATTAATGAAGAGAATCCTGATTCTTATTTTAGTCGTGTTCTGTTTTTCATGTGACAGCGACTATTTACCAAAGCCCAAAGGTTACAACCGCATAGAATTGCCGCCTTTTGCATATCAATCATTACCGGATTCCTTTCCCTATTCCTTTGAGTATTCTCAACATGCCCGGTTATTGCGTGATTCTTCGTGGATCGCAGAGAGGTATTGGATAGACCTTTATTATCCTGAAATGGAGGCCAACATCCAGATTACCTATAAACCCGTTTTGAATTTGGACTCTTTGTTGCAGGGATATTATAGTGATTCCTATAAATTAACTTCTCAACATAATGTAAAGGCCTATGCCATCGATGAAAGAATTCTGGCACTGCCCAATGGAGACTTTGCAAGTATTACGGATCTGGAGGGAGAAGTACCCACACAATTCCAATTCCATGTCTCGGATAGCCTCGAACATTTTTTGCGTGGGGCACTTTACTTCGAGACGGCAACGCAAAACGATTCTCTACAGCCAGTAATTAATTACGTTAAAACTGACATCTTTCACATGCTGGAATCCCTTGAATGGAGGTAAATTAGCACAAAGGCTGTTGCATGGTTAGTTTCTTTGATCGCAAGATAGAATTCCTAAAAGGTGTCGGACCACAGAAGGCCGAACTGCTTAATAAAGAGCTGGGCATATTCACTTTTGGAGACTTACTGCAATACTATCCTTTTCGATACGAAGACCGAACAAAATTCTATACCATCCGGGAATTAAATGATTCCCTGCCATACGTACAGTTGATTGGAAAATTCACTTCCTTTCAAACCATAGGTATCGGCAGAAAACAAAGACTGGTGGGAAAATTTCAGGATGAGACTGGTATGCTAGAACTGGTTTGGTTTCAGGGAGCAAAATGGATTCAAAAAAGGCTTACGATTGGTGTTCCTTATCTTGTTTTTGGGAAGCCCTCGCGCTTTGGGAGTAAACTCAACATCGCTCATCCGGAAGTTGAGATCCTTACTGAAAAAAATAAGGCCGGAAGCTACCTTCACCCGGTTTATTCTGTTACAGAAAAGATCAAAAAACGATTTCTGGACAGCAAGGCGATCAGCAAAATGATGAAGTCCTTGCTGGTCGAAGCCGTTAACCACATTGATGAAACACTCCCTGATTATTTAATCGAACAATACAAACTCCTCGATAAAAAGGCGGCACTTATTCAAATTCACTTTCCAAAAAACCCACGAAGCTTAAAACTTGCTGAATATCGTTTGAAGTTGGAAGAGCTATTTTATGTTCAGCTTAGGTTGCTGAAAATGAAACTGACCAGAATGGAGGCATTTCCTGGTATCAGGTTCAACAACAGTGAATTGCTCAATGCCTATTATGCAGAATACTTGCCGTTCGAACTAACTGCTGCCCAAAAAAGGGTAATCAAAGAAGCATATGCGGACTTTCGCTCTGGAAAACAAATGAACCGTTTGATCCAGGGTGATGTAGGTAGCGGGAAAACCATGGTGGCTTTTCTTTGTATGTTAATTGCCATCGGCAATGGAACACAGTGTGCTTTCATGGCTCCCACAGAAATCCTGGCTGATCAGCATTACAAAAACCTGAAAATACAGGCAAAATCACTCGGAATTCGGGTGGGAAGGCTTACCGGATCATCCAAACAATCAGAACGGAAAGCATTAGATATCGCCCTCCAGGCTGGTGAAATACATATCCTCGTCGGTACACATGCTTTGTTAGAAGATCGTGTGAAATTCAAAAAACTGGGACTTGCCGTCATCGATGAACAGCATCGTTTTGGTGTTGCCCAAAGGGCAAAATTATGGAGCAAGAATAGAGATACCTATCCTCATATTCTTGTCATGACAGCCACGCCCATCCCAAGAACGCTTGCCATGACACTCTATGGAGATCTGGATATATCTGTAATTGATGAATTGCCAGTTGGCAGAAAACCCATCCAAACCTACCACATGGTAGATTCCAAACGTATAAAGATGTTTGGTTTCATTGAAAAAGAGATTGAAAAAGGCAGACAAGTATATATTGTATATCCATTAATCGAAGAATCAGCCACTCTGGATTACAATCATTTGATGGACGGTTATGAAAGCATCTCCAGAAGATATCCCAAAATGCCAGTATCCATTGTTCATGGTAAAATGAAGCCAGAAGATAAGGACTGGGAAATGCAGCGCTTCTCAAATGGCGAAACAAAAATAATGGTAGCCACTACAGTGATTGAAGTAGGTGTTGACATTCCCAATGCTTCAGTAATGATAATTGAAAATGCAGAACGTTTTGGTCTTTCTCAATTGCATCAGCTTCGTGGTAGGGTAGGACGGGGTGCAGACCAGTCCTATTGTATCCTCATGACCGGTCAGAAACTTACGACAGAAGCAAAAGAACGAGTGAGAACCATGGTTGAAACCAATGATGGATTTCGAATTTCTGAAGTAGACCTGAAACTAAGGGGCCCAGGGGATTTAATGGGTACACAGCAAAGTGGATTAATGGATCTTCGAATTTCTGACCTGGGAAAAGATGGTGAAATATTAAAACAAGCTCGTTCTTTAGCTTCTGAACTGTTGAATGAAGACCCAGAAGTTTCTCTTCAAAAGAATTATCCGATCAAAAAGCAAATTGAATCGTTAAATAAAAATGAAGTCAACTGGAGTACCATAAGCTAAACCCCTAAGAAGATGTCACCAAAAGATAAGAAGTATGCAGAATTAATTCGTAAGCAAATCAAAAAACTAGAAGCTGAGGAGTTTGACCTTGAAGCGTGGAAATCCTCCGCGCACTCAATTATCAAAAGAATTTTTGGTGACTTCGATCCCAGACTTCGTCAGGTTGATGGGCTTAGAATTGACTATAGTAGTTGGACGCTTAGAGACAGTAACTCCAATTATAAACCTATTGAATCGAGTAAGAATGTGGGCAGAGAAATTATGCAAAGTGCGCTCGATGAAGTTGAGATATTCGGTGTCGAACAAAGTGATTCTAACTCAACACTTGAAAAATTCTTTAGTGCTGAACCCTATCAAAAACTCCAGAACCCTTCTTTAAGTAAGAAGGAAAAATTGAAAGTTATTCAAAAGTTAAAGAAATCTGATTTGGAAAAAATTGTCCTCTCACTATTTGAATAACTTCCATAGAATTATATTCTTTCAATCTTTATCTCGCGGTTATGGCCACTGACCATTTCGTCAAACGGGAGATTTATGACTGTCCAGCCTTCCTGGTAAGTCGCTGTTATTGCTTCGACATTTATTTCTCTAGCCAGCGGAATCATTGCGACCACGTAAGGAGCACGCTCTGACTCGTCTTTTTGAATTTCCATCATTTGATGGATATAGAGGTGGTTTCCAAAAACTTCAAGAAACAAATGCTCCAGATCAACTCCTGGAATTTTTATCATGATTAACCATTCATTATCAAGATGTTTGATTTTAATGGTGCTTTGAGACATCCCTCCATGGATCGTATTTAGCACATCTGCCGTTCTCGCAAGATTTTTAACTAAGTTTTTATCCGTTTTCATGTGTTCTCCTTTAATAATAATTTGATATGCTCAAGGTTCATACCATGTATCTTCAACGGTTATTTATCTGACATATTGGCTTAACGGACTACCATCGTTTGTCATTTTGGCCTTTGTTACGTTTGCCTGCCTTACTTTACTTCCACACCTTTCCAGAAAGCAACATAGCCTTTAATGTTTTTCGCCAATTCTGAAGTCTCTGGATAATACCAGGCTGCATCCTTGTTTTCCTTTCCATCAACTGCAACCGAATAATAGCTGGCCTTACCTTTCCATGGGCAGGTAGTATGAGTTTCACTTTCTTTGAAATATTTTTTCTCTATTGAATTTGGCGGGAAATAATGATTATTTTCTACCACCACAGTATCCTCGCTTTCAGCCAAAACCTGACCATTCCAAATTGCCTTCATTGTTTAAATTAGTTTTTGTTCAACATATTAATCGTAGACTAGGCTCAATGGTTTCAGCAAAGTGATCAAGTGTCTTACTATTGACTATTCCGGGGCTGGAATATTTGATCTTTTATGGCTATCCCTAAAAATATCTCATCAAAAACCCACTCCCTATAGTCATCACTGATATTTATGGCTATGGCTGTGGGCATTTTTAAGCCATGGTGTGATTTATACTTATCAAAGGAAAGTAAGGCACTCATCTGTTGGTCTTGATCTATCTTACAGATGAGGTATCGTAACTCGTTATTATCCTTATCCAGTAAATAGGTGATGTTATAATTCTCCTCAGTCCTCCTAAAGGTATGATACGTCTCCCCCTCAAAAATTTCATATCCAAAATAGTTAAGCTCATCCTGATATTTTGCCAGTGGACTTCCTATGGTCAATGCATGCGCCAAAATAAGTGCTTCAAGGTTCTCCTGAATTTCATTTTCTGAATGGTTTGTGCTCCAGAAATTTTCGCCATTCATCTTAAAAGTATATCCGGCCTCTTTACTTATTCCTTCTACGCTAATCTTTTGATTCTCCTTGATAAATATCGCAAGAGGAAAAGCCTCATAGTTTTGCGTTACATGTTTCCCTTCAATTTTTAGTGTTCCAATTTCAGACCAAAGGTCTTGTCCATAATTTTCCAGATGATTGGTTAAGACCTTCTTCGCCTGGCCAAAAACAAAAATTGGAAATTGTAATAGGAGGAATATAGCTATATATCGCATTTAGCTATTACAACGTAAAAACATAAACCTTGGATATATCAGGAACTTGCTTTGTAGATACTTTCCGGTGAAGTGAAGGTCCCTGTTGGAGGCTTCTTCCAAACTTTTATGTCTGAAATTTTTCTTTCCCCTCTATCCCCTGACAATAAAATTTCCCCATAAGTCTGATAATCATCCCAGGGTAAAATGAATCCAGGCTTTTCATCCTCCTCATTTCTAAAGAATGCCCACTGTCGAACAAGTCTCGACTCACTGCTGATCCAAACTTCATAGGCATTTTGTGGCGTATTACCTACCTCATCAAAAGTAAGCCATAAAACCATAGATGGTTCTCCCGCCATGGTCGTGTCTTCTCTTGCATAAGAGAGGGTAACACCCGAATCTTTAAGTTTAAACGGCATAAACAACCAATAGGCGTCATTGATCCATATGTCATTCGCCATTTTTAAATATTTGGAAACACTATCTGCATTTTGCATCTCCTCTCCATCTTTCCATACCTGGCCTGTCATATCATTCATATTCAAGGACATCACCATGTTGTCCTTATCTATCCGAACCTTGTTGTCTGCCTTGTCCCAAAACAGATGTCTTCTTCCGAAAAAATTCCAGGATATATAATTCGTGTTATCCCAGGCTTCACGACCTCCCATTGCATTCATTGCCTGATCTGCTAACATAATTGCAATCGGGTTGGAACCTTCAATATCAAATCCTTCCGCTGGTGGATTGTTATAGGTTATCAATTCACCGGTATTGTCATCATCCGGCTGATTGTTGTTAGTGCTTTTACATCCAGAGAAAAGGATGACAAATAGTAGAGGGAAGGTTAAATATCTCATATTAGTGTGCTTAAGGTGATACTAGGGGAAAGATATTATTTTTTGTGCTAATATCTCCTGTCATTTGATCCGGATCCAATTCCAGACCAATGACCTTTTTCTCTTTCACAAATATTTTAGTCGCTTGATTTTCATTTAATCTCCATACTTCCGCAGGAATTATTTCTTTTTCAGTAGTCATATCTGCATACTTCCATTCTAGTACTAACGGACTTACCAGACCACCAATATTTTCAAAGGTTACTTCATAAAAATTAACACTTGCCATTATAGATTTATAAGCTTCATCATCCAGACGATCTCTGAACTCTGCATAATAGGGAGATTTATAGTTCACTGGATATGGGCTGTCATTTATTTCATTCAGATCCATTGAAATACCTATAGGATCTTTATCCGAAAGCTTGAAACACTTGATCGATTTTATAGAAACATCTACATGATCAGTAGAATAAAACCATGCTCTCCAAAACCAATCTAAATCTACAGCTGATGCATCTTCCATGATTCTAAAAAAGTCAGCATAGGTCGGATGCTTAAACTTCCAGGTGTTTGCATAAGTTTTAAGGGCCTTATCAAATAATTCTGGTCCCATAACCAGGTTTCTTAGAATATTGAAGGCTGTTGCAGGTCTTAAATAAGAATTGCCGTAGTTGCTAATGTGTTGTTCGGGATCGGACATAATGGGTCTGAAATCTCCATAGGTTCCATCCATATATGGAATCACTTTTGCAGATGGCCCTCTTCTGGAAGGATATCCCCACGTCCAGTCTTGCTCGATAAGATATTGTAAATACGAAATGATCCCTTCATCCATCCAATACAACGCTCGCTCGTCTGAATTAACTATTAAAGGGAAATAGTTGTGAGCTACCTCATGTATGATCACACTCGTCATAGCATTTAGATCTCGATCACTTACTTTTTCATTTTCAACAGGACGTCCGTAGCTAAAATTAATCATCGGATATTCCATCCCTAGCGAGGCAGTGTTCACAGAGATGGCCACAGGATAAGGATATTCAAAAAGATAGTTAGATAAAAATTTGAGCGTATGAGCACTTACTTTGGTTGCGTTATTCTTCCACAGCTGATTGGACTCTTTGGTATAAAGAGACATCGCCAAAATATCTTTTTCTCCTACATCTACTGCCATTGCATCCCAAACAAATTTTCTGGATGCGACAAAAGCAAAATCCCGTACATTATTGGCGTCAAAGTGCCATCGCTTTACTTTCCCACTTCTGGAAGGTTCATTTCGTTTGGCTTCTGCTGCTGTTACAATAAGCACTGGTTTGTCATAGGTGGATTTTGACTTTTCTAACCTGTCCAGCTGAGACTTAGTCAATACCTCCGCGGTATTAACCAGCGTTCCTGTTGCCGCAACAATCATATCTTCAGGGACCGTAATGTCTACCTGGAAATCTCCAAAATTAGTTGAAAATTCGCTTTCTCCTAAAAACTGCTTGTTTTGCCATCCCTGATAATCAGAATAAACAGCCATACGGGGATAGAATTGAGCAATCGTATATAAGTAATTGTCATCCTCAGGAAAATACTCGTATCCTGACCTTCCTGATCCGATCAACCTGTTATTAATTTTATAATTCCAGCCTACCCAAACGACAACACTTTGCCCTGGCTGTAGCGGCTTAGGCAAATCCACTCGCATCATGGTTTTGTTTATCACATAATCTAATGGTGCGCCTGAACCTGACCTTACCCATTCTATTTTATATCCATCAACCTCGGTATCAAGTTTTCTAATTAATTGGAAATCAAGCGGTGAAAGATGCTTAGCCATCTTCCCTGTACGGGTGGTCCTGCTATCAGCAATTTCATTTCTCAAATTTTGATCCAGTTGCAGCCATAGGTAAGGAAGCTGGTGAGGAGAGTTATTAGTATAGGTAATACCAGCTTGCCCACTAATCTCCTGATTGACATCATCTAAAGTGACCTGAATTTTATAATCTGCCTTTTGCTGCCAGTAATTCTGACCTGGCATACCTGAAGCTGTACGATATTCATTTGGAGTTGGCAAAACGGGACCCAACTGCTCAAACTTCCCTTCCCAATCTGACTGTGCAAATACTGTGTTGGCACCTGCCAGAAACCATATAATCCAAATCCTCTTCATTTTATCTTTTTATGACTTAATCAACTGATTTTGACAAAGTTAATGTGCGATGAGATATTCCTCTCTACCTCAAATTAAATTCCTTATATAAACACCAGGCTAAACCTGAATGTTTCATGAGAAAAAAAGAATTGGCTTTCCAATGAAAGTAAATTTCTTTGTCTTTATAGTCATTCCAGGCTTGCACAAAGTGTATGGGTCTTAAATCTCTAAATGCAAGCGTCAAATGAGGGTGAAATGCCTGACCCCGATATTCTTCCTTAACAACTTTGAGGTGACGTCGTACTTTCACCCCTACTTCCTTCTGAAATATCTTAAGCTCCTCGGTCAAATTAACATTGACATAGAGCACCCTTGGAGGAAAGGCACCAAATCCATTTTGATCCATTTCAAGTGCCTTGTTAAAATTTAGCTTATCTAAAGTATTTAAAATCTCCACTTCCTTTGACTCCCTAAACCTGAATGGCATATGAAGAGTTACATGAGGAGGCGACTGCAGGGCAGCTTTTGTCTGATACTTTTCTGAAATCTGGGCTTTTAGTTGATTTAATTCACTAAAAACAGGTTCTGGCGGAACCAATGCAATAAAATAGCGTGCCAGTTCAGCTTTATTACTCACGTCCAAACCTGAACTATGCGGGCTGATGTTCCTTCTTCAGTAAATCATTGACTGATTTCACCGGATTGAAAGTGATTGAAGGTACTGCTACAAATATTGTATTCCAGTCTGACATACTACCATTCCATAAGCCTGGTAACTCTTGTGCTTTTAAGTCCTTACCATCTTTGGACTTTTTTGAGATAAATCCAGCACTTAAATCCCGGTGTTTCATTAAATCGAATTTCTTTCCTTCTACATCTTTAAGAAAAGCAACGACGTCAACAGGGTTAAAATGTGTAACTCTTTCGAAAACTTCTTTTTGCTTTGCGTCATCCAAATCCATTTGGGCAGTTTCAACTATTTGGAGAGACAATGAACCATCTTTGGCCTGCACCCAAAACGGACCTCCACCCGGATCCCCCTCACTTTGAACAACGCCACAAACTCTGAAAGGCCGATTCAATTTATCTTTCAAAAGCTCAATTTTCTCAGCATCAGCGAGCGCTTCAAAATTATTTGCAGGCTGATATCCCAATCGGTCAGTTAATAGCTGAAGTGCTTCATCAAGACCTGTATTGGCATTCAACTTTTCAATCGATTTCTCTATTTGTTCCCGATATTTAAGAAGGATTCCAGCAATCACCTTTTTAAATTTTATAGTCTCTGCTTTTAATCTGTCGGGGACTACGTTGTCAATATTTTTAATGAAAACCACGTCGGCATCTAAAGCATTTAAATTATCGAGGATTGCTCCATGGCCTGCAGGACGAAATAGCAAGGACCCATCTTCATTCCTAAATGGATTATCATCCATATCCACTGCTATCGTATCTGTAGCTTGTTGCTGTATACTATAGGAAACCTCATATTTTACTTCAAAGTCTTTTTCATACTTTGATTTTACTGATTCAATATGCGCTTGAAATTTTGGCAAATGTTCTGGAGATACAGTAAAATGCAGTTTTACAACCCCCTGGTTGTCTACAGCATAATGAGCCCCTTCATAAAGATGCTCTTCTGCGGGTGTTCTGGCATTATCAACGTACTGATGAAACTTTAAAAGACCTTTGGGTAGGTTGCCGTAACCAAGACCTTCCTCTGTAAGAAGTACCTCAATAATTGAGCGATAATCTCTCTTTAGCTGTGCCTCTTCTACTGTCATTCCCTTCAACTCCTCAAATTTAACTTTGAGATCATCATAAAAGGCAAAATCCTGTAACCGTTTGAAAAAATTGAATACAGAACCTGAACTTTGATCTGCCTGCAGTTTTTCATAATCTTCTTCACTGCCTGTATAATCATTCAGGAAGGCAAAAAGGGATTTAAACATCCTGGTGGCTGCCCCAGAAGCTGGAACAAATTTCAATATTTTAAAATCTTGTCTATTATCTGAATAGAATTTTCCCAATTCCTCTGCCTCATCATCTTTTACTACAAGCAGACCATTACCTTCTAATGCAGCGTCTATCAATATTGAAGGAGGAAATCCAGATTTAAAGTGTGAGAGTTGCTCATTAATATCTGATATAGCTACTCCGTGTTTTTTTATCTGATGATTATCTTTTTCTGAAAACATTGTCATTTAATTTATCCTGAAATATATAAATTATGAATTATTTCTGAACCAGAATCAATAGTAGTAATTTAAATAGTTCATAATCTTAACCAAACTTAAATAAGATGGCATCTGAATACTCAAAGTTATCACCAACCTTTTATGGTATTACTATGGTTCCTGAAGAATCATGGAAAGAATATGGATACGCACTGTTAAAGATTGCTGGGTCTGATGGTTTGGTGTCCGATCCTGAAATGGAATGGTTAACCGTAGATTTAGCAGAGCATGTTGGCATAGATGATGAAATTGTAAATAATTGGTTGAAGTTTGATCATCAGAAATCAGACCTAAGTAAAATATTTAACTCATTCAACAAAAAGTCCATCGCCAGTTTCAATAAAGTATTAATCTACGACGCTATCAGAATGAGTTGGGCAGATGATGAATACGCATTGGAAGAAAGACAGCAAGTAGCAGAGGCTGCAAGAATATTAGGGATAGATTCGGATCAATTGCTAGGAATTGAATCCCTTGTCGAATTAGAGAGAGTCACTAATAAGTTGAGACAAAACCTTCTGTGATTATTTCTTTCCCATCTTTTTAAAATAAAAAAGGCGCCCTCTTAAAAAGAAGGACGCCTATCACCAACCTAACCTAAAAAAAATCTTAATTGCAACAATGTTGCTTTTCCTAATAACGTTCGTTTACCCAATAAAGTTTCTAATCAAAAATTAAATCATTCCTTAGGTAATTTTCTCTAATTCTAAGACGAATTTGAAACAATAATATTGTGAATTGGGTTCACAATAAGTTTTTCAAGCAACATATTAAGTTAGTTTTGCCTCATTAATACGCAGTGGTGGATCTCAAAGAATTAAAAGAAAAGTATTTAAACAGCCCGCTGGTAATATCTGGTAAGGAGGCATTATCTAAAAATGAAGCAATCTCATTAAAAGGTCTGGCAGGAAGCGCAGACAGTTTGATTGCATATTCGCTATTTACATCGATGGATCCAATCCATTTAATTGTAATGCACGACAGAGAAGAAGCCGGTTACTTCCACAATGACCTGAAAAATTTTCTTTCAGAGCAAT
The DNA here is from genome assembly GCA_043554545.1 of Marinoscillum sp. Lineage (GTDB taxonomy): Bacteria > Bacteroidota > Bacteroidia > Cytophagales > Cyclobacteriaceae > UBA7330. Next base: position 4,401,251 of record CP121337.1, read on the forward strand.
CGCTTTATCTGTTCCCAAGTTCTTATAAGAAACCCTACCAATTCGAAGAAACAGAAAATGCCAATGTACTGCAAAGGGCTGAGGTACTCAATCGAATTAATTCTGAAGGAAATAAAATTGTAATTGTAACCTATCCGGACGCACTCTACGAAAAGGTGATTAATAAAAGAACGCTCGTAGAAAATACAATGACTGCTAAAGTAGGTGACAAACTGGATGTTGATTTCATCACCGAATTCCTAAATGAATATGGATTTGAAAAAAATGACTTTGTTTATGAAGCAGGTCAGTTTGCGGTAAGAGGTGGAATCATTGATATTTTCTCGTTTGCAGACAATTATCCATTCAGGATCGAACTATTTGGAGATGAAATAGAATCCATTCGTCTGTTTGATCCGGAAAGTCAAATGTCCAATCAGGCGGTCAAGACCATTCAAATTATCCCAAACGTTCAGGAAAAATTGATTCAGGAAAACAGACAGTCCTTTTTTGAGTTTCTCCCCGATGACTCCGTCATCTGGTTCAAAGACTTCAGGGAAACGACGGATCTGATAGAAAAGGGATTTCAAAAAGCCAAAGAGTCATTTGATGAGATTATGAGGATCTCTGGAAATACACAAGTTATCTTAAAGCCAGAAGATCTATTTGATAATGAAAAAGCTTTTCTGCATTTACTAAAAAGCTTCAAAAAAATTGAATTTGGAAAACGTTTCTACATCGACCATGCGGTAAACATTGATTTCAACGTTAAGCCTCAGCCCACTTTTCACAAAAAGTTTGATATACTAGGAGAAGACTTATTGGTCCATCAGTCTAACTTTTACAAAAAATTTATCTCCTCTGAGTCTGGCAAACAAATCAACAGGTTAGAGACAATCTTTCATGAAATAAATCCTGACATTGAATTTACTGGTTTAATCGCAGGATTAAGAGAAGGGTTTGTTGATCACTCACATGAACTCATTTGTTATACCGATCACCAAATTTTTGACCGATTTCATAAAGTTGTCTCCAAAGAAAAATTTAGTAAATCAAAGTCATTAACACTAAAAGAATTAAAAACATTACAGCCGGGAGATTATGTAGTACATGTGGACTATGGAATTGGCAGGTTTGTTGGGATGGAAACTGTTGACAATAATGGTCATAAGCAAGAAGCACTTCGGGTGATTTATAAAGATGACGATTTACTATATGTAAGTATCCATTCCCTGCACAAAATCTCCAGGTATTCAGGAAAAGAGGGCGCGCCTCCAACAATAAGCAGGCTTGGATCGCCTGAATGGGAAAACAAAAAAAAGCGGGTTAAAAGCAAAATAAAGGATATCGCTAAAGACTTGATACAACTCTATGCCAAAAGAAAGGCTGCCCCGGGATTTGCTTTTGAACAAGACAATTACCTACAGGCAGAATTAGAGTCTTCATTTCTTTATCAGGACACACCGGACCAGGCACTTGCAACTGTCGATGTAAAAAAAGACATGGAACAGCCTCATCCTATGGACCGACTGGTTTGCGGCGATGTGGGTTTTGGAAAAACAGAAGTTGCCATAAGAGCAGCTTTCAAGTCTGTTTTGAGTGGTAAGCAAGTCGCTGTACTGGTTCCAACAACGATACTTGCCTTGCAACATTACCGAACTTTCTCAGAACGTTTCTCTGAGTTTCCAGTAACCATTGATTATATCAACCGCTTCAAGACAACAAAAGACATAAGTGAGATTAAAAAGAAGATCAAAGAGGGGAAAATCGACATTCTGATTGGTACGCATCGAGTAGTAAGCAAGGATATTGATTTTAAGGACCTTGGCCTTATGATTATTGATGAAGAGCAAAAATTTGGAGTAAAAGTAAAAGAGAAACTGAAAGAATTGCGGGTAAACGTAGATGCGTTAACATTAACTGCAACTCCCATCCCTCGAACTTTACACTTTTCTTTGCTGGGAGCCCGGGATCTATCCATAATATCTACGCCTCCACCTAATAGAAGGGGAGTGACTACCGAAATCTGTGAATTCAGTGATGAAGTTATCAGAGATTCTATCAGCCACGAACTCAGACGAGGTGGTCAGGTTTTCTTTGTTCACAACAGAGTAAATGACATAGAGAAAATTGCTAACATCGTTTTAAAGTTGGTGCCAGATGCTTCCATAGGCATTGCACATGGTCAAATGGATGGTAAGCAACTAGAAAAAGTAATGCTCAAGTTTATTAATGGGGAGTATGATGTACTGGTTTCTACCAACATCATTGAATCTGGTCTGGACATACCCAACGCAAATACCATTATTATCAATTCCGCTCATGCATTTGGATTGTCTGACCTTCATCAAATGCGTGGCAGAGTGGGGCGATCAAATACAAAAGCTTATTGCTATTTATTAACACCTCCTGCATCGTCACTTTCTTCAGATGCCAGAAAACGATTGAATACACTTGAAGAGTTTTCAGAACTTGGGGATGGGTTTAAGGTTGCGATGCGAGACCTGGATATTCGAGGGGCAGGAAATCTACTTGGATCTGAACAAAGCGGTTTTATCAACGACATTGGTTTCGAAATGTATCATAAAATTATCGATGAGGCAGTAAACGAGCTAAAGGAAAATGAATTCAAAAGTTTGTTTGAGGAAGAGATGCTTAAAAGCGAAGAGCTGGAAAAGATGGTGGATGATTGCGTGATAGAAACAGACCTTGAACTAATTATTCCAGAAACCTACGTCTCCAATATTTCAGAAAGACTGTCACTATATTCTGAACTTGACAGCATCAATGATGCAACGTCATTAAAGAATTTTGAAAGTTCAATAAAAGACCGGTTTGGAAGCATTCCTGAAAGCGTACATAACCTTATTGAATCTGTTCAACTACGCTGGCTAGCTAGCAAGATTGGTTTTGAAAAACTGGTGATCAAAAACGAGGTGATGAAGTGCTACCTTTCTGAAAGCCGTGATGAAAAATATTTTAAATCGGATAGTTTCGGAGCTGTTCTTGCTTTTATACAGCAAAACGCTAAAGTCTGTAATATGAAAGAGTATAAAAACAAGTTAATCATCAGCATTAGAGGTATAAAAGAGGTAAATGAGGGGATCAAAACGCTTAATTCGATGATATTACAGACAACAAATGCATAAAACACACTTTTTTACACAATTTTTTTCCATTTTTGGCATTAGTTATGTTGTACGATTAATACTGTACTAAATATTACATGTATTTTTGTATTAATTGTATTAATTAGTATTTTGTGCGCGTCAAAGTAAATTAAACAGGTTATGAAAAGATTTGTGAATGCAGTAATGTATCCAACATCGGTGCTATCCGTGTTGGTTTTCCTCGCTTCCTGCGGGGGTGGTGGGGGTCAACCCACCAGTTCTAATCCGGGCTCTATCAGTAATGCCACGGGATTAGAATTTAACGAAGAAGGAGGATTTCAAGTAAATGATTTTAGTGGTCAACCAGAAGGTCCAAACCTCGTATTCATCGAAGGTGGAAGGACTGTAATGGGGACTTTTGAAGAAGATGTAACTCATGCTCATGATAATGTTGAGCGAACAGTTACCGTTGCTTCTTTTTATATGGATGAAACTGAAGTTTCAAATATTAATTGGTTAGAGTATGAGTTTTACATCAAACAAGACTCTGATGAATATTTTTGGAAAAACAACCTACCAGATACTACCGTTTGGACAAGAGACTTAGCATTTAATGATCCTTATGTAGATCACTATTATCGCTATCCTGGTTTTCGATACTTTCCTGTTGTAGGAGTTAACTGGAGACAAGCTGTAAACTATTGTAAGTGGAGAACGCAGGTCGTAAACCTTAAACTTGCAGAAGATGCAGGTTTATTAGATCCATTGGCTGGTGGAGATGCAGAATTTGCTGGAGCAGAGGGAAGCTCTCTTGGAGGTGCACCACAAAGAATTCCCTTAGAGTCAGGAGTTGTACTTCCAGATTACAGGCTTCCTACCGAAGCTGAGTGGGAATACGCTGCTCAGGCACTTATCGGAACACAATGGTTGGATGAGAACCAAACACATAGAAGACTTTATCCTTGGGATGGTCATGCATTGAGAAATCCTTACGGAAAAAGCATGGGTTACTTTTTGGCTAATTTTAAACGTGGTCGTGGTGACTATGCAGGTATCGCTGGGAAGCTAAATGATGGCGCCATGATTCCTACTTATGTTTATGATTATCCCCCTAACGATTTCGGACTATACAATATGGCTGGAAACGTAAACGAATGGGTACAGGATGTATATCGTCCTTTAACTTTTCAGGATGTTGCAGATATGAACCCTGTTAGAAGAGATGGAAAATTAGACCCAAGGGAAACTTATGATGCAGGATGGACTTTCATTGGTAATGAAGATTTTTATACGGAAGAAGATTGGGTAGAAACATCAGGTCTTCAGAGTGCCTATAACATAGATAATCCTCCAACTAAAAGAATGAGGGTATACAAAGGTGGCTCATGGGCTGATGTAGCTTATTGGATGTCACCAGGAACTCGAAGAGCACTTTTTGAAGATTCTGCTACTGCTACGATAGGATTTAGATGTGCCATGATCAGAGCTGGTACTAATTATTAAGATACTGCGTCACAAATAATACGAAAACCGGGTCAGTAAATTGATCCGGTTTTTTTATGCTCCTGCAGCAATGGCAATCAAATAAATTTCGGCCACCTCACACTTCGCAATCTGTGATGAAAGTGAGCCTAATGTAGCACCTGTTGTAAGTACATCATCTACCAACATCACTTTTTTGTTCTTGAGCTTCTTCGGTTCAGGAATAGCAAATACTTCTCCTACATTTTCCCAACGATTTACTTTTGATTTCTTTGTTTGAGTAGACGTATATTTCATTCTATGCAAGAGGTTTGGATCCATTGGAACATTCAGGATATCCGATAGGCCCTGGGCTATCAATTCACTTTGATTGTAGCCTCTCCTTTTTAGCTTTTTTGGGTGCAGCGGAACGGGAAGAATGTAATCTGGCTTAAGCAGGGTATGTTTATTAAGATCTTCTGCATACATACGACCAAGTAATATTCCTAAATCTGTTTCCCCTTTATATTTCAGCTTATGAATTAATTTTCTGGTGATTCCTTGTCTGTTATAGTCTAAGAAGCTTGAGACATGCTTTATTTTAGATTCATAAGCAAACTTTTGAAATAATCTATTTGTTGGAATATTATAGTCTTTTGTCTTTGGAAGAGATATTTTGCAGCTTGAACAGATATATTGCTCATCCCTTACCAGGGTATCATTACAATTAATACAAATGGCTGGAAACACATTAAGTATAAAATCTTTCCACAGTTCAGCTGATACACTTAGTAAATTCATTGCCAAAATTTAATGTATTTCCGTTAAATGGTATTTAAAAAAGACATAACATTAGAAAGGCAATGGGTCAAGTTGCTGGATACAATAGAATCGAGAATTGATAAAAAGCCCAAAGACTTAAATGCTGTGATTTTTCTCATAGGGGTACAGGAATTAGGAAAGGGTACTGTAAATTTTTCTAAAGAAGAAAAACAAGATTTGATGCACATTGCTATCTGTAAAGTGCTTTCCTATTCTGGATTTTATGAATTAGAAGGAATAGACAATCAAGGATGGCCTCATTGGAAATTAATCAAAGATTTGCCGCATTTCGATCTACTAGAACAAGAAAAATTACTTAAAATGCATATCATTGAATATTTCCAAAAAGAACTTGATCTTGTACTTTGATCTTAATTTAGAATAATACGTATTGTTATATATGTCTTCGGATAGCATCAAACATAAAATCAATCAATTCAAAAGGAAATTTTACCTTAGACAACTGGTAAAAGGGGGTTTAGTAACATTTCTCGCCTCCGTTTCGCTGTTTCTAATCGTTATTATCCTTGAAAACGATTTTTGGTTTCCTTCGTCCGTTCGTCTTTTCCTACTCATTGCCTTAATCCTTTTCTTCCTCATTCCTTTTATTAGCCTGGTCATTATTCCTACGCTCAAACTGTTAAATATCAACATTGGTAAAAACCTGACAGATGTAGAAGCTTCAAGAGAGATTGGTAAACACTTCCCGGAAATAAACGATAAGCTTGTTAACTATCTGCAAATCAGTGAGTTAGATTCTGGTGATCAGTCATTAATTCATGCAGCAGTAGCACAAAAGACAGAAGAACTAAAAATCTTTGAGTTTAAGGAGGCCATTAAATTTTCAGTAATCAAAAAATACTTCCTCGCTTTTCTTGCTTTAATTTTTGTTGTTTCTCTTTTATCATTCATTAATACCCCAGTCATCACGGAGAGTTCTAAAAGAATTATCCTTTATAACCAGATATTCAAAAAGCAGGCTCCCTTTGAATTTATTCTCAATAACAAGGACCTGAGTGTTTTTAGAAATGAGCCATTGGATCTCCGACTTTCTGTCAATGGAGAGAGCATACCTGAGTCTGTATACATTGTGCTCGATAACAGGAAAATAAAACTTTCAAAAAGAGATCAGGGAGCTTTTCAGTTTAAACTAAATAATCTTAATAAAAATCTAACATTTCAATTTGAGGCCGCGGGCTACACCTCTGATTCCTATGAAATAAAGGTGCTGGATCGACCTGAACTTAGAACATTTTCTATAGATCTGGATTACCCTGCATACACGAGGTTAAATGATGAAGAAGTTTCTAATACAGGAAACTTATCTATACCTGAAGGCACGAAGGTTCAATGGAATCTCAAAACCAATAACACAAGCTCTGCATATTTCATTATTTCAGAAAAAAAAGAACCATTTGAAAAAATCGGGGACAAAGGCTTTTCTTACGAAAAAGTAGCTTTGAATGATTTTATCTATCACCTACAGCTAAGCAATGAGTATGGAAAGAACAGGTCTGAAATTGAATACCAGGTAAACATCAGTAAGGATGAATACCCTCAGATCAAGATGCTCTACTTACCAGATACGATTCTATACCAATCCATCTCCTTATCTGGTAACATGCACGATGATTATGGCATATCAAAAATACAACTAAGCTATCGGAAGAAATACAATCAGAAATTCAAAACAGTTACTTTGCTAGGTAACATTCGAGAAAAAGACCCAAAATTCTTCTTCAATTGGCCGGTAGACTCCCTTAACCTTTCTTCGTCAGAAATGCTGGAGTTTTATATAAGTGGTTTTGACAATGATGGAATCAATGGATCCAAAGAAACACGCACTCAGAAATACTTCTTCAAAAAACCTGATAAAAAAGCAGTTGAAAGTTTACTTGATGATAAGTCTCGCAAGTCTGAAGAAAAATTAGACAAAGCAAAACGCGAGGCCGAGTCCCTAAATGAAAAACTTAAAGAGCTGGAAGAGCGACTGAAAACCAGAAACAAAATGGAATGGCAGGAGGAGAAGATGGCTGATGATATCCTCAAAGACAGAGAAAATATTGAAAAATCAATTGAAGAATTAAAAGAACAATTTGATAATTTAAAGAAAAGTCAGGATGAATTTCTGGATCAAGACAAGCAAATTCAAGAGAAATCAGAACAGCTTCAGAATCTGATGAATGAACTTTTGGATGAAGAAACTAAGAAGCTTTACGATGAACTAAAAAAATTACTTGAAGAAAATGCAAGTTCCGACCAGGTGCGTAACCAATTGAATAAACTTGAGAGAAATGAAAAAAACCTCGAAAAAGAATTGGAACGAGCACTTGAATTATTCAAAAAACTAAAGTTGGAATCGTTGATGGGTGAAAACATTAAGGATCTAGAAAACCTCGCAGAGAAGCAAGAATCCCTGGCTAATCAAAAAGAAAATGCAGATCTCCAATCTAAACAGGAAGAAATTCAGGAGGAATTCAAAGAGATAGAGGACAAGATCAGTAAGATGGAAGAGCTAAATCAGGAGCTAAAGAATCCAGAACCACTAAAAGACTTTGATAAAGATGAGCAAGAAATTGAAAAAAATCTGGAGGAACTATCACAGGAATTAAAAGAGAAACCAAAGCCAAGCAACGAAACCAAAACCAAGCAACAACAAACCAGCGAGCAGATGAAGTCTCTTGCTCAGGAAATGTCTGAAATGCAAAGTAACATGGAGATGGACATGATTCAGGAGAACATGGATAACCTGAGAAATATACTAGATAACCTGGTAAGATTGTCTTTTGATCAAGAAGGAATTATCAATAATTTTAGAGGAGTTAGACAATCTGACCCCAGGTTTATAGAGTTATCTCAAGAACAACTTCAGCTGATGGACAATGCAAAGGTCATTGAAGATAGTTTATATGCCCTTTCCGAACGTGTCTTTCAAATCTCCGCATTTGTCACACGAGAAGTTGGTGAAATCAATGAAAATTTAAATGCCTCTATGTATGAACTCAGAGAACGCAACAAAGGGAAAGCCATGAGTCACCAGCAATTTGCAATGACTTCAGTTAACAATCTAGCACTTCTACTATCTGACGTCCTTGAACAAATGCAAAATGCCATGAGCATGGCCTCAGGGAACCAGCCAAATCAACAGCCATCTCTGAGTGAGCTACAGAAACAACTAAGCCAGCAAATTGATGAACTTAAGAAAAGTGGTAAATCAGGCAGGCAAATGTCAGAAGAGTTAGCCAGAATGGCTGCCGAACAGGAAATGATCCGTCAGCAAATGGAGTCATTAAAAGAAAAGTTAGAAGGCCAACCAAATGGGGATCCAGGAAATAACCTCAGCGAGATCATCAAGGAAATGGAACAAAGCGAAATGGATCTGGTTAATAAACAATTAACTCAAAGACTTATTGATCGTCAAAAAAGACTGGTAACTAAAATGCTAGAGGCAGAAGAATCCATGCGAGAACAAAAAGTTGATCAGGAAAGAGAAGGGGAAACTGCCGATAACTATCAACGAAAAAACCCTCCTGCATTTGAAGAGTATCTCAAAGCAAGGCAAAATGAGATTGAATTATTAAAAACTATACCGATAGAGCTAAATCCATTTTATAAAAAAGAAGTAAACGACTATTTTAGACGATTAAGTGAAGAGGAATAAAAAATGAATGAAATTCAAATCCAGATACCCTCTCTTTCTGAAAACATCAGAATCATTGAGAGTTTCATTGATAATGCGAAAGAAAAGTATGCATTAGATGATGACATTTATGGTAACATTATGATTGCCGTCACAGAATCTGTGAACAATGCTATTCTACATGGGAATAAAAATGACAGTAAAAAGAATGTCACCCTTAAGCTATTATTAGAAAATAGTCAAATAAAATTCATTGTGTCAGACCAGGGAGTGGGTTTTGATTTCCACAGTCTTCCTGATCCAACTTCACCAGAGAATCTAAGCAAGCCTGGAGGTAGGGGTATCTTTCTAATGAAACACCTCTGCGATGAAGTTCACTTTAACGATGAAGGAAGACAAGTTGAAATGTCCTTCTACTTAACTTAATTTTGAGGAATGTCCTCAATAGAATTCCAGGCCACTGAGAATGATTTTGATTATCCCTTTGATATCAAAACCTATCAGAACTGGATCAAAAGGATAATACTTAATGAAGCTTACCAATTAGATACACTATCATTTGTATTCACATCCGATGAAAAACTACTGGAAATCAATAAGACTTACCTAAATCATGACACCTATACTGATATTATCACCTTTGATTACTGCGAGAAAACAGAAGTGATCAATGGTGAAATTCTTATTAGTGTTGATCGTATAAATGAAAACGCGAAGAAATTCAAAGTTACCTACCTACACGAGCTATCCAGGGTAATGGCTCATGGAGTTCTTCATCTACTCGGATATAAGGACAAAACATCAAATGAAAAATCTATTATGCGTAAGAAAGAAGATGCGTGTATATCTTTGCTAAAAATATAACGTTCCACGTGGAACAATTGGTGGCGTCCGAATCGTTTCTCAACTATGTTCCACGTGAAACATATTATTAAAGTGTAGGCAATGTTCAAAGAATATGATGTAATTGTAGTAGGTGCAGGACACGCGGGTTGTGAAGCTGCTGCTGCTGCCGCAAACATGGGATCGAAAGTACTTCTGGCTACGATGAACATGAACACCATTGCTCAGATGTCATGTAACCCAGCAATGGGGGGCGTAGCAAAAGGACAGATTGTTAGAGAGATAGATGCGCTAGGAGGTATGTCTGGAATCATCAGTGATAAAACTATGATTCAATTCAGAATGCTTAATAAGAGTAAAGGGCCAGCCATGTGGAGTCCAAGAGTACAATCAGATCGTATGCGCTTTGCAGAAGAATGGAGGCTAGCACTTGAAAGTATTCCAAACATCGATTTCTGGCAAGAAATGGTTACTGGCATAATTGTAAAAGACAATCGCATTAAAGGAGTAAGGACAAGTCTTGGTATAGAAATACCTTCTAAAGCTGTTGTCCTAACAAATGGTACATTTTTAAATGGAATCATCCACATTGGTGAAAAACAATTTGGTGGAGGTAGAGCAGGAGAAAAAGCTGCTAAAGGAATTACAGAACAACTCATTGAACTTGGATTTGAATCAGGTAGAATGAAGACTGGTACTCCACCACGCGTAGATGGGAGATCACTTGATTATACCAAAATGGAAGAACAACCAGGTGACTTACTGCCAGGTAAATTTTCATACCTAAGCAGTACAGCACCCTTAAAAGAACAAAAAAGTTGTTGGATATCTTATACCAATCCAGATGTGCATCAAACACTGGAAGAAGGATTTAATAAATCTCCGATGTTTAATGGGAGGATTCAAGGTCTAGGTCCTAGATACTGTCCCTCAATAGAAGATAAGATAAACAGATTTGCAGATAGAGATAGACATCAAATATTTGTAGAGCCAGAAGGATGGAACACTGTAGAAATATATGTAAATGGATTTTCTACCTCGCTTCCTGAAGATGTTCAGTTCAAAGCATTACAAAAAATTCCAGGTTTTGAACAAGCTAAAATGTTTAGACCCGGTTATGCCATTGAGTATGACTTTTTTCAACCAACTCAACTCAGGTCTACCTTAGAAACAAAACTAATCGAAAACTTATACTTTGCTGGACAGATTAATGGTACGACTGGTTATGAAGAAGCCGGTTGTCAGGGACTTATGGCCGGTATAAATGCACACCTAAAGGTTAAAAATCAGGGCGCATTTCTTTTAGACAGATCACAAGCTTACATTGGTGTACTTATAGATGATCTCATAAATAAAGGCACCGAAGAACCCTATCGAATGTTTACTTCAAGGGCAGAATTTAGGTTACTTCTTCGACAAGACAATGCAGATTTAAGACTTACAAAACTAGGTTATGGTTTGGGTCTAGCCACTGATTCCAGATACGAGCAAATGATTGCTAAAGAGGAACAGACAGCAGCAGTTATTTCACTTTTAAATAATATTAAATTCAAACCTGCAGACATAAATCCAGCTTTATCACAACAAGGACAAGCAGGCATTAAAGACAAATCATCTCTGGCTCATATCCTTAAAAGGCCTAACCTATCAATTATGGATTTGGAAAAGATGTATAGTGAACTAACCAACCAACTACTTCCTTATTCAAAGGAAAGTATAGAGCAAGCTGAAATTCAGATTAAATATGAAACCTATATCGAAAGGGAAAAGAAAAACAGCGACAAAATGATTGACCTTGAAAGTCAAAAAATTAATCCTGAATTTAATTACGACGAAATCCCATCGCTATCAAAAGAAGCTAAAGAAAAGTTACTTAAGATAAAACCAGCTACCATTGGTCAAGCATCAAGGATAAGTGGAGTATCCCCAGCTGATGTCTCTGTATTAATGGTCTATATCGGCAGATAGAAATGTACCAAAAACTAGAAGAGTGTCCATCCTGTAAGCATACGCTTTTCACAAATTATTTGATTTGTAATGACTACTCCGTTAGTCAGGAAAGTTTTGCCTTGGTACAATGCAGTAGATGTAAACTAGTATTTACAAACCCTAGACCCGACGAAAAACGGATCATAGAATATTACAAAAGCGATAACTATATCTCACACAGTAATAAGTCAAACAATCTAATTAATACTGTATATAGAATAAGTAGATATTTTACCCTAAGAACAAAATATCACTTAATCAAAAAATATGTAAAAACAGGAAGCATACTCGACTTCGGGTCTGGTACTGGGCATTTTATAGAATATATGTCAGATAAGGGATGGAATGCAACAGGCTATGAACCCAACACATTGCCACCAACTAATTCTCAAGTTACCTATCTAGATAATTTTACGAAAATCAACAGTGACAGTAAATATGAAATCATCACTGCCTGGCATGTAATAGAACATGTACATGAACTACAAAAGACGATTAAACAACTAAGAAAATCACTAGGTAAGAATGGTTATCTTATCATTGCAGTCCCTAACCTAAACTCCTACGATGCAAAACACTACAAGCAACATTGGGCTGCATATGACACACCCAGGCATCTTTATCATTTCTCTCAGAAATCATTTAACACGCTTATTAGCAACCTCAAGATGAAAATTATCTCAACTCATCCGATGAAGCTTGATGCCTATTATGTATCTTGGTTAAGTGAGAAATATCTGGGCACAAACAACCTATTCAAAGCTATTATTACCGGCTTTCAATCTAATAAAGCTGCCTCTAAAACAGGAGAATACTCAAGTCTTATATACATTCTTAAGGCATGAAACAGATCATAGGGGCAATTCTCATTCTAGCAACTGTCATTAGCTTCCAAAAGTGTGCCAACCCAGGTGTAGTCTCGGGAGGACCAAAAGATACAATTCCTCCTGAACTTATTAGCTCCTATCCAATAGATCAAACACTCAACTTCGATGATCGTGTTTTGAAATTAGTATTCAGCGAACCAATTGCTGCTGATAAGATCAAACAAAACCTGATTATTTCTCCAACAACAAAAAATAAATTCAAACACTTCATTAAGAAAAATGAGATTACCATAGAATTTGAAGAATCATTTAACGACACAACCACTTATACTTTTAACTTCTTCGATGCTATAACTGATATCACTGAAAAAAATCCACCAGTTAATCTTATTCTAGCCTTTTCAACTGGTGACTTTATAGACTCACTTCGTTTTTACGGAACCGTTAAAGATCTTTTCACAAACAACCCCAGTGATAAAGCTACAGTATCCCTATATGCTAAGACAGACACACTAGACATTTATGAAGAAATCCCAACCTATTTCTCTACCAGTAATAAAGAAGGCATATTTAATATCAACAATATCAAATTTGGGTATTACAAAGTCATAAGCTTCATTGACAAGAATAGAAATCTGAAGTTTGACGAAGCAGAAGAATCATATGCCTTTCTAGCAGGACATATTAACCCACAACAACTAACGGACTCCACTCATCTATTTACCTATCAAATTGATGCATCATTATTAAAGTTAAACAGTGCAAGAATCAATGGAAATTATTATGACATGAGGTATTCAAAACCCATATCAGGATATCGTATAATCAATACTGATTCTATACTAACCATTAACTCCAATATTATAGATGATCAGGAGACCGTTCGTTTCTATAATCCATTCAATGGATACCCCAATGATAGCATCCAGGTAATTATAGAAGTAAGTGACTCACTAAAAAACTCATCAACTGATACAACTTACATTGCATTTAGAGAAAGTTCGAGGAAGAAACTTGAATTTACCTCACAGGTATCACCATCAAATGGTAAATCAATTGAAGACAATCAAATCATCCAA